>CAYOHN010000088.1:0-11984 GCA_964403735.1 uncultured Spirochaetales bacterium
GTCTCGAGCTCCCCGATCGGGCCATTCCCCGATCGGGGAGCTCGAGACCGTCCCGGCGATCTGCGTCGGCGTCGCCGCTCGACCCGGCGCCCGCCTCGGGTAGGATCGGGGCTCCCCCCAGCTTCCGGCGAGGGTTCCATGACCCGCCCCCACCCGTTTCATTCCGCTTCCCGACCCCGTTCACGAGCCCGCGAACTCGTTGCCGGCGTCGCCCTCGGACTCTCCGTCGCGTGCGGTGCACCGGCGCCGGACCCCACGCCGGACATCGTCGTGAAGGTCGCAAGCATCGCCGTCGACCCCAGTGGCGCGCCGGTGGTCATCCTCGAGGAGCCGGGCGGCGGCCGCGCGCTGCCGATCTGGATCGGCGTCGCCGAAGCGCGTTCGATCGCGTCGGAGATCGAACGCCAGCGCCCTGGCCGGCCGAACTCGCACGATCTCGCGAAGCGCCTGGTCGAAGGGCTCGACGGCGCCATCGAACGCGTCGTCGTGACGGAGTTGCGCGGCGGCACGTACTACGCGCTGATCCTGCTCTCGGCGCGCGGCCAGCGCATCGAGATCGATGCGCGCCCGAGCGATGCGATTGCGCTGGCGTTGCGCTTCGATGCCCCGCTGTTCGTCCGCGAAGCGCTGTTCGACGACGTCGGCCGCGCGCTCGGCCCGCCCGCCGAGGGCCGCGCGCTGTAGCGCTCCGCCCCGCAAGGAATTGCGGAGTCGCGACGCGGCCCAGCGCCCTCCCGCTGCCGGCGCCGAGCGCGTGCTGTGTGCGCAGACCCGCGCGATCATTGCGATTTCTCGCTGCGCGCCGCGCGATGATTTCGTTGACAAGGGGAAGCGTCGCTGTCACGATCGCCGTCGTTCGAGCCGCCTGTTGCGACTCCTTCCGCCGGAGACCCTCCCCTCGATGGACCACTCGGAGCTCGCGTGGGAGTTCGCTGACCTGTTCGGCGAACTGGACGTCGAGGAGATCAACGAAGTGCTCGCCAAGAACGTGCCACTCGGCACGCTCGACTTCTTCCGGAAGTACGGCGACGATTTCGGCCGCTCCGCGAGCATCGATGGCACCGCGCTGCAGCGACTGCCGAACCTGTTGTTGATGGGCTACCTGATTCGCGTGCTCGAAGAGCGACTCCTCGAAGGCGAGACAGGCCCCGAGTCGTGACGCACCGAGTCTTGACGCATCGAGTCGGGACGCATCGAGTCGGGACGAACGCGCGGGTGCGAGCCACGGGGTGCGGGCCACGGGATGAGTGAGCCGCTTCGCTGGCCCAGCGGCCGGCGCTTGTTCCTGATGCGCCACGGCGAGACGTACGAGCCGCATCCCGACACCGTCGTGCCGGGCCGCGACGAGAATCCCCAGCTTCCGCTGACCCCGCGCGGCCGCGAACGGCTCGCCGACGTTGCGCGCTGGATGGCGAAGCTCCCGATCGAAGCGGCCTACGCATCGCCGTACCGGCGTTCGCAGGACACCGCGAAGATCGTCGCCGAGCCGCACGGGCTGCCGGTCGGGACGATCGAGGCGATCAAGGAGCTCGAAGTGCACCCGCCGGAAGGCGGTACCATGGGCGACGTCGCGCGCCGCTACCTCGCGCTGATCCGCGAGCTCGCCGAGAAGGGCGAGCACGAAGTCCGCCTCGATTGCGGCCGCTCGCTCGGCGAGATCGTCGACACGGCGCTCGCCGAGATCCGCGATGCGCTCGCGCAGAGCGAGGGGCCGCTGCTCGTCGTCGCGCACGGCGGCCTCAATCGCTTCCTGCTCGGCCGCTGGCTCGGCATGCCGGCGCTGCGCGCGATCGCGCTCGAGCAGAACTTTGCGTGCGTGAACATCGTCGAGTTCATCGGCAGCGGGCATCCGTGGGTCCGCGCGGTGAATGCGACGTTCCACGATCCCTTCAAGATCGACGCGCCGGGGCTCTGAACCGGCGGCGATCGGAGGAACCCCGTGTCCGACGGTGTGCGCGAGATCCGCAGCCCCGCAGCGCCGACCCCGCTCGGTCCGTATTCCCAGGCGGTCGAAGTCGGCGGCTTCGTGTTCTGCGCCGGTCAGATCCCGCTCGACCCAAAGACCGGCCAACTCGTCGACGGACCGGTCGAGGCGCACGCGGAGCGCGTGCTCGCCAATCTGTCCGCCGTGCTCGAGGCGGCCGGCACCTCGCTCGCGCGCGTCGTGAAGACCACCGTGTTCCTCGCGGATCTCGCAGACTCTCCGCGGATGAACGAGGTCTACGCCCGTTGGTTCGCCGCCGACCCGAAACCGGCCCGCACGACGATCCAGGCCGGCCGGCTCCCCGCCGGCGCGCTCGTCGAGATCGACGCGATCGCGCGGCTCTGACACGGTCGCCGGACACGCCGGCACGCGGGATCCCGAGCGAAGGCGCCGTCGAGAAGACCCCGCTGTCTCAGGCGCCGGCCGCGCGGCAGCCGGCCGCGCGGAGGCGGGCCAAGAGCTGGAGAGCCGCCAACGCGGCCAGCCCGCCGCCGCTGGCGCCGGGCTCCGGGACGCGGATCTCGTCGACTTCGAGCGCGCTGCTGGCTTCGCCGGAGATCGAGACGAGAATCGCCCCGATGCGACCCAAGTCTGCGTCTCCTGCGGGCCCGGGCTCGAGGAGATCCTCGAACGGGAACTCGATCCACGTGAGGGACGGTGTCGCCGGAACGAACCAGCTTCCTCGCGACCACCGATCGCCCGACGCGTGGCCGGATTCGAAGACCTGGAAGACAACGGTGGACGCGGTCTTGCTGCGCAAGCGGATCGAGAAGCGTTCGTCGGTTCCGGCCTCGTTCAGGTCGATGGCGCCCAAACCCGACGGGTCGATCGCCTCGGCGTCCCCAACGGGCCCGTCGTAGACCAGCGTGAGTTCGAGCGCGACGCCCTCGTCATCGAGGAGCAGCCTCTCGATCCCGCTCGGCGACACCTCGAGTGCGGCGTCACCCAGCGCACCGGTCTCCATCCGACGCAGGACGATGTCGCGCACCCCGGCGATCACACCCCCGGGCCCTGCCTCGATCACCTCTTCGAGCACCTGATCCGTGCCGCTGGGGAGCAGCAGCGTCAGCGGATCCCGGAACGAATCGACCGGAATGAACGCGTCCGCCGGGGCGCTCGCGGCCACCAACGAAACAACCCAGATGGCGAGCGCGAGGCGCCGCGCCCGGTTCCACTCTGCCCGTCCGCTCGTCCGCAACCGTGAGCCTCCAGCGCCGAACCTAGATTTCCGAACGGCGACCTCCGAACCGCCCGCCCGACGAGCGGCTGAAAGGGAGTTGTGTAGCTGAATCCACTCACCAATGCCGCTCCTCGATCCACACGGAATCCGCACAGAGGAGCCGAGGGAAAGCTGGCATGCTGGGCGTCGCTTCGACAACCTCTCGGTGAAGGAGCGCGCATGGAGAATCGCAGTCCCGTCTTCCTGCCGAGACCGGCCGGGTGGGCACCGCCGAGACTCCTCCGGGTCGCGATCCTGGTGACGGCTGCGGCGCTGAGTCCCGTGCCGGATGCCGGTGCGTCCGTCGTCCGGCGCGCGACGCTGGACGAAGTGCTCCTGCGCTGTTCGCTGGTCTTCCGCGGCACCGTACTCGAATCGTGGTCAGAGGCGTCGCCGGGCGGCGTCCACACCTGGGTGCGGTTCCGCGTCGAGAAGCGCCTCGCGGGGGACGCGCCGGAAACGATCGCCCTGCGCTTCCGCGGCGGCCGCGCCGGGGACCGCGTCGAGGAGGTGGCGGGATCGCCGATCCCCGGTCCCGGTGAGCGCGGGATCTACTTCGTCGAGCGGCTCGACCGCTTCTACGTGAATCCGCTGTACGGCTGGCACCAGGGCCGCTTGCGCATCCTCCGCGCCGCGGACGGACACGACCGCGTGCTGACGAGTCGCGGACGTCCCGTCGTCGGCGTCGATGGAGCCACCGCGATGCGCCGACGCGCGGTGGAACTGCCGCGCGAGGACCTCGCGGTCCCCGATGCCGCGATTGGCATTCGAGTAGACGCCGATGCCGGTCCGGTGAATGCGCTGCGCCTCGACGTCTTGGAAGCGGCCCTCGCCACGCGACTCGGGGCGCTCCGATGAGCGCGGCGCAGCGACGGCTCGCGTGGGCAGCAGCCGGAATCGCGACTCTCCTGCTCGCGCCGGCTGCGTGGTCCTTCACGCTGTTCGCGAACCCGACGCGACATCCGGCCGGGAGCTTCGTGATTCGCGCCGAGATCACGCGCGGCGGCAGCTCCGTGAGCCCGAGCGGCATTCCGTGGAATCAGGCGTTCGCGACCGCCGCCGGGCGCTGGAACGCCGGCACGCCGCTCGTCGACGTGGTCGTTCAGATGGGCAGCTTCGAGGATCCCTGCGATTCGCCGGGAGACTTCGGAGACGGCGAGAACGGGGTCGGCTTCGCCGCGAGCGTGTGTGGCGACGCATTCGGCGGACCGGTGCTCGGCGTCGCGCTGCGCAGCGCCACGCCCGGCGGCCTGGTCCTCGAGAGCAACATCATCTTCAAGGACGATGGGAACGTCGACTGGGATGTCTTCGATGGCCCGCTCGCGAGCCAGCCGACCAAGGACGACTTCCGCCGCGTGGCCGTGCACGAGATCGGGCACCTGCTCGGACTCGACCACGAGGACGATCTACCGGCGATCATGAACATATACGTTGACGCTGATTCCCGAGCCCGCGGCGCTGAGCGGAGGCGGCGCGGCGCTCACCGCGCTCACCGCGCTTTCGATTCGGCGACGCCGTAGTCGCGCACGAGCCGGTTCAGGTTCACGCCGTTGATCACGACGTGCGCGATCGTCGGCGCGAGCAGGTTGCCGGTCGCCTCGTAGAGACCGCCGAGCAGGAGCCCGGCCCCCAGCGAGAACACGCTCCACAGCAGCAGCTCGCGGCGCGGGACGAAGTGCGCAGCGGCGAAGAGCAGGCTCGTCCACCAGAGCCCGGCAACCGGCTGCAGGGCGCCGCGGAACAGTGCCTCCTCACCGATGCCGCTGGCCAGCGCGAGCAGCCAGGCTTGCTGAGGCCGCAGCGGACCGACGGTCTCGGCGAGCGCGCGGGCGAGGCGTTCGCCGGCCGGGACCCACCGCGTGAGCCAGCTCGACGCAGCGATCACGCCGGCCGCCGCGAGCAGCCCGAGTGCGCCGTCGCGCATCCAGCGGATCCCCGCATCGGGTGTCGCCAGCCAGAGGCTCTCGCCCTGCAGCACCGCACGCCACAGCCACGCGACGCCGAGAAGGACCCCGTAGAACCAGAAGCCGAGCCAAACGAGCCGCTCGGGCCGCCGATCGCGTGCGTCCCCTTCGCTGGCTTCGGGAGTGGAGCGCACGCGGCTCCTCGTGGGCGGCGACGACGCTTCGGCCGCCTCGTCGGGTTCGCGTTCCAGGTGACCTCCCGATGGCTCGAAGCGCGGCGGCGGCTCGCGCGGAGAGAGACTCGGAGCGGATCCGCCCGCAACGCGCGCCCGGATTGCGACCGGCCAGGTCGGCGGGTAGGCTCCGATGGGTCCGACGCTCTCCCCCGAGGGCGTCGGCTTCTCATTCCCGGCTCCTGCCTTTGCTCGGCGAGGCGAGAGTGTATCGGGGTCGCGCGCGACTGGTGTCGCCTGCGCCCTCGATCCCGCCCGGAGGGTCCGCATGATGGCGGATCGCGTCCCGATGAGCCCTCGCGGTCACGCTCAGCTCGAGGCCGAGCTGAAGCGGCTGAAGACCGTGGACCGCCAGCAGATCGTCAAAGAGATCGAGATCGCGCGCGCGCACGGCGACATTTCGGAGAACGCCGAGTTCGAGGCCGCCAAGGAGCGGCAGGCCCAGATCGAGGGCCGGATCCGGACCGTCGAGGACCGTCTGGCGCGCGCCCAGGTGATCGACACCGCGGGTCAGACGCCGGACGCCGTGCGCTTCGGCGCGACCGTGCTGCTGACGGACGTCGAGACCGGCGAGGAGATCACGTACACGCTCGTCGGCGAAGACGAATCGGACGCCTCGCAGGGTTTGATCTCGGTGACGTCACCCGTGGGGCGCGCGCTGATCGGCAAGCCGGTCGACGAAGTGGTTCGCGTGCAGGTCCCGCGCGGGACCCGCGAGTTCGAGATCCGGGAGATCCGCTTCGACTGAGCTCTCGCGGGAGCCGTACGGGAGCGATCGCCGGCCCGCGTTGCGTTTCGAATCGTGCTTCCTAGAATCCGTCGCTCGCCGTTCCCCGGTAGCTCAGCGGTAGAGCAATCGGCTGTTAACCGATGGGTCGTAGGTTCGAATCCTACCCGGGGAGCCAGCGCCGCCTCCAACCGGCAACGACCGCTGCGGCCCGGTGGCAACGACCCGCTGCGGCGCGGTTTCGGCTCCGCGAGAGCTGGATACAATCCGGCCGCCGCGGGGGAGGCGTCATGACGCGACGAGATCGACGGGATCCGCAGGGGATGCGGGAGGGGAGCCGCTCCCGGCTGAACTCCGTCGCCGTGCTCGTCGCCCTCGTCCCGATCTCGCTGATTGGCGTGAGCGCCATTCCCGCGCCGGCGCGCGCGCAGGACGAAGCCGCTGCGGAAGCGGAAATGGCCCCGCCCGAAGAGAAGGCGTGGATCCGCGGCGACCTGAAGCTGAACTTCCGCTCGGCGCCGAACGCCGAGGCCACGCCGCTCGGAATCCTCGAGACCGGCGACGCCGTCGCCATCCTCGAGCGCCGCACCGGCTGGGTGCGCATCCAGGATGACGAGGACCACATCGGCTGGATCCCGGAGAGCTATCTCGATTCCGAAGGCCCTCTCACCGAGCGCCTCCGCGAGCTGGAAGGAGAGCTCGCGGGCGTGCGCGAGGAACTCGCCGCCGCGCACCGGGAGATCGCTGCGTTCGAAGAGAGCCAGCGGGCGCTCGAAGCCCGCGACGCCGAGCGCGAGGCACTGTTCCAACAGCTCGACGAGGAGAACCGCGTGCTGCGCGCCGGCGAGCGCTGGCCGTTCCTGATCATGGGGGCTGCGATCCTCGGGGCCGGCTTCATCGGTGGGCTGCTGATGCGCGGCACGTCGGCGCGGCGTTCGTCGTCGCGCATCCGGTTCTGAGCGTCCCCGTGGACGAGGCGCTGCAAATTGGCGACGAGCGGCGCTGCGGCATCGTGCTCGCCGCCCAGGAGACCGACACCGCCCGGCGTCAGGCGCGGCGCGCCGAGCAGCTCGGCTTCGACTCGCTTTGGGTCGGCGACCACGTCGCGTTCCACGTGCCGATCGCCGAGTCTCTGACCACGCTGGCGTTCGCCGCGGGCGCTACCGAGCGCATCGCGCTCGGGACCGCCGTATACCTGCTGGCGCTGCGCCATCCGACGCACGCGGCCAAGATCAGCGCGACGCTGGACCGGCTGTCGGGCGGGCGGCTGGTCCTGGGTGTCGGGCTGGGCGGCGAGTATCCGCCCGAGTGGGAAGCCGTCGGCGTGCCGGTGACCGAGCGCGCGTCCCGCGTCGAAGAATCCGTGCCCCTGGTGCGGCGCCTGTGGAGCGAAGACCGCGTCGCGCACGACGGCCGCCACTTCTCGTTCGGCCCCGTGACGATCGCGCCGAAGCCGAGCGGGCAGCGCGCGGACGGAAGCCCGGGCCCGCCGCCGATCTGGATCGGAGGGCGTGCGCCGGCGGCGATGCGCCGCGCCGGCCGGATCGGCGACGGCTACATCTCGCACATGTGTGCGCCCGAAACCTATGCGACGAATCTCGAGACGATCGCCGCCGCCGCGCGCGAAGCCGGCCGCGCGCCGCTCGCCTTCGGCAGCGCGGCGTTCCTGTTCACGTTGCTCGAGGAGCGCTTCGAGGACGCGCACGGGAAGGCGGCCGAGCTGCTCGGCATGATCTACGCGCGCGACTTCCGGGACGCGGCGAAGAAGTATTGCCTGCTGGGCCCGCCGGATGCCTGCCTCGAACGGATGCACGCATTCGCTCGGGCAGGCTGTCGTCATTTCGTCCTGGCCCCGCTGTCGGACCCGGAAGCATTCGCCGAACGGGTGGCGGCCGAGTTGTTGCCGGCGATCCGGACGCTCGGCACCTGAGCCGTTCGCCGGGGCGCCCCACCGGACGTGTCCCGGCCTCGGTCCTCGGCGCCCATACGCTACACCCCTGCGAGCCCTGCGGCGCGGCGCCCAGCGCGGAGGCGGTTGGATGAACGAGCGAGGATGAGCGCTGCGAACCAGGCCACCCGCGCCGCGGCGGACCACGGACCGGCGGACGACGAGACGCGCGCGAGCGTGCGGGACGTCGTCCGCGTGTTGGCCCGCTGCCTGCGGCTGCTTGCGCCGCTGCGCAATCACCTGCTGTTGCTGTGCGCCGGGTTCGCCGGCCTCGCGCTGCTGCTGGTCCCGCCGTCGCTGCTGTTCCTCGATCTGATCTGGACCCGCGCTCTGCAGGGCGAGCCGCTCCCGGAACTCCACGCGTGGCTGCTCCGGCTCGACCCCGCCGTCAGCGTCCACGTCGATGCGCTCTCGGCCGAGCTGCGTCGCAGCGTGGCGCGTCGGACGATCGTCGGCGCGGTCGGCATCGTCGCGCTGGTGGCGCCGGCCGCCATGGGCCTCTGGTACTACCAGGTGTGGATCTTGCAGCGGCTGAACCAGCTGCTGCGGATGGAGCTGATCGAGCGCTTCCAGAACCTGTCGCTGCGTTTCCACAGCGAGGCCCGGGTCGGCGATGCGATCTATCGCCTGACGCAGGACAGCGCGATGGTGACCTCGCTCGTCGAAGTGCTGCTGCTGACGCCGGCCTACACGATCGGCGGTTACCTGCTGGCGGCCGGATTGATCGCCACCGTGGATCCGCGGATGGCGCTGCTGCTGGTCGCCGCCTGGGGACCGCCGCTGGTCGCGAGTCTGGTGTTCTCGACGCCGATGCGCGTCGGCTTCCGGGCCGCGCGCGCTGCCAACGCGGCGCTGACCGCACGCATCCAGGAAGGCGTGGTCGGCATGCGCACGCTCAAGGCCTACGGTGCCGAGGCCCGCGAACAGGCGGTGTTCGAGGAGGCGTCTCTCGGTGCGTTCGCCGCCGCCTTCAGCGCACGCCAGCGTTTCGCGCTGTACGCAATTCTGGTCTTCGGCGCCGTCTCGACGGTGCTGGCAGCGGCGGCGGCATGGGGTGCGCTCGAGACATCGCGCGAGGCAGAGGTCTTCGCCGTGCGGCTGTTCGCGGCGACGGGACTCGGCGCGTGGAACCTGGGCCTGTTCCAGTGGTTTCGCGCTCGCTTCGGCGACGGCACCAACCAGCTGCGCCGGCTGTTCCGGACCTGGGGACGCGCGCAGGACATCTCGATCGGTCTGACGCGCGTGTTCGAGATCCTCGACCTCGCGCCCGAGGTCGTCGACGCGCCCGACGCGCTTCCCGTCGCCGGCGTCCGCCGCGGTCTGGCGTTTCGCGACGTCGGCTTCCAGTACCGGGACGACCGGCCGGCGCTCGAGTCGATCGATTTCGAGGTTCCGGTCGGGGGGATCACCGCGGTGGTCGGCCCCACCGGCGCTGGCAAGAGCACGCTGCTGGCGCTGGCGTTGCGGCTCTTCGATCCGGACCGCGGCGCCGTCGAGATCGACGGCGTGGACCTGCGCCGGCTCCGGCTGACGGATCTGCGCCGCGCGGTGGCGATCGCGCTGCAGGAGAACCTGCTCTTCGGCACGACGATCCGCGAGAACATCCGCTACGCAGTCCCGGAGGCGCCCGACGAGGCCGTGCGCGCCGCCGCGCGCGTCGCGTGCGCGGACGAGTTCATCGAGCGGCTGCCGCTCGGCTACGACACCCCCCTCGGCGAGCGCGGCTCCAAGTTGTCGACGGGACAGCGCCAGCGGCTATCGCTCGCGCGTGCGGTCCTGAAGGACGCGCCGATCCTGCTGCTCGATGAGCCGACGGCGTCGCTCGATGCGGACACCGAGTCGCGCGTGCTCGGCAACCTCGCCGCCTGGGGCCGCGATCGCGCGATCCTGCTGGTGACTCACCGGCTCTCGACGGTCCGCCACGCGCAGCGGATCGCCGTGCTCCAGCATGGTCAGCTCGTCGAGTCCGGCACCCACGACGACCTCATCGAAGTGGGCGACGGCGCGTACTGGCGGCTGGTGCGCGCCGACGCGAGCGAGGGACCGGAATCGTGAGCGACGGCGCGCTGCAGACCCTCGTGCGCGCGCTGCGCTTCGTCGCGCCGCTGCGCGGACGGGTCGTCGTGAAGATGGCGCTGCTGGTCGCGAGCATCCTGCCGCTGGTGCTGGTGCCGTGGCCCGGGAAGATCATCATCGATCACGTGATCGAGGGGCTCCCGCTGGATCCGGCGACGTATCCGTTCTTCGTGCGCCCGTTCGCGACCTGGGTCGCCGGCGGCAGCATCATCGAGATCCTGCTGTGGACGCTGGTCGCGCAGCTCGTGCTGCTGGTGGCCGTCGGCGCCTTCGGTGCCAGCGGCCGCGAGCGCGACGAGGCCGACGCGTGGCTGGCCGGCGGGCACGACACCCAGACGCGGACCGAGAACGAGGCCAACGCCGGCTTCAGCCTCGCCGGCGGCGTGCTCGGGTTCCTCGACCTCCGCTACACGATGCGGCTGACGCAGGAGCTGAATCATCATTTTCGCAGCGTCTTGTTCCAGCGCCTGCAATCGCTGCCGATGCGCGCCTTCGACGACGAACGCATCGGCGACGCCGTCTACCGCGTGATGATCGACACGCCGTCGATCACCACCGCCTGCTGGCGGATCCTGCTGACGCCGGTCGGGGCGCCGGTGGCGATCGCCGTGGCCGCGGCCGCACTGTACTTGGGCTACGGCGAGCATCCGGCGCTGATGTGGGCGGCGCTCGCCGCGATCCCGATCGCGCTGTTCGCGACGCTCCCGTTCGCCGGAGCGCTGCGCAGGCGATCCGTCGACAGCCGCGAAGCCGGCGCGGTGACGACATCGACGGCAGAAGAGGGGCTGTCGCAGGTGCTGGCAGTCCAAAGCCTGGGCGGGGGCGCGCGCGAGCGAGGCCGCTTCGACCGCGATTCCTGGCGCAGCTTCGGCGCCTACCGCGCGGTGCTACGGACCGGCATGGCGGCGTTCCTGCTCGGTCTGGTGCCCGGCGGCCTGCTGGCCGGCTGGGCATTCCTCTACTCGATCGATCTCGTGATCGCCGGGACGCTGTCGCGCGGCGACTTCCTCGTGGTGTTCGCGTACTTCACGCAGGCGGCCTTCGCGGCGCTGTCGCTCGGCACGTTGTGGTTCGAGCTGCAGGGCGCCGCGGCAGGACTCGGCCGGGTGTTCTGGCTGCTGGACCTGCCGTCGGAGGACGATGCTCCGGACGCCCGCGCGCTGGCGCCGATTCGCGACGAGATCCGCTACGAGCAGGTGTCGTACCGACACAGCGACGGCACGCTGGCGGTCGACGGCGTGTCGTTCGCTGCGCGGCTCGGAGAGCTGGTGGCGCTGGTCGGACCGGCCGGCGCCGGCAAGACGACGCTCGCGCATCTGCTACCGCGCTACCTCGAGCCGAGCGCCGGCTATGTCCGCATCGACGGCGTCGATACCGCTTCGGTGTCGCTGGAATCGCTGCGCGCGCAGGTCTCGTACGTGTTCCAGGAGACGTGGCTGTTCGACGGCAGCATCGAGGAGAACCTGCGGCTCGGCGCGCCCGGGGCGACCGCAGAGGATCTCGCCCGCGCGCTCCGGCTCGCCCGTGCCGAGGAGTTCGTGACCGCGCTGCCGCAGGGGCTCGCGACGCGGGTCGGGCGCGGCGGCTCGCAGCTCTCGGTAGGACAACGCCAACGTCTCGCCATTGCCCGCGCACTGGTGCGCGAGACGCCGATCCTGATCCTGGACGAGCCGACGTCCGCGCTCGACCCGGAGACCGAGCAGGCGCTGGTGGGCTCCCTCCGCGAAGCCGGCCGCGGACGACTCGTGCTGGTGATCGCGCACCGCCTCTCGACGATCCGCTCCGCCGACCGCATCCTGTTCCTCGAGAGCGGCCGGCTCCTGGAAGAAGGCACGCACGACGAACTCGCCGCCCGCCCCGATGGCGGCTACCGCCGCTTCCTCGAACTCGCCC
>CAYOHN010000089.1:0-11969 GCA_964403735.1 uncultured Spirochaetales bacterium
GTCACCTTTTCCCATCTGGGAAAGGTTGACGAACGACCCCGGCCCCTTTGTTGACGGCACCTTCAGCTCCGAACGAGCCAGCGCGCCGCGAGGCCCGCGAGCACGGGCAGCGCGAGCGACACGCCCCAGCGCAGCAGCGCGAGCCGTGGGCCGAGGATCGGGAGCTCCCACGCGACGAGGCGATGGATCGCGAGCAGACCCCACGCACTGACGTAGGCGACCAGCGCGGGGTGGCTCGCGCCGGCGCGGCCCATCGCCGCAGCGATCGGAATCGCGACGAACGGGCCCGACGGGGTCAGCATGCCGCCCGCGGTCGCGAGCAGGATCCCGCGCACGCCGGACTCCGGTCCGAGCGCGCGCGGGATCAGATGCTCCGGCAACACGGCCTGCGCGAGCCCCGCCGCCCAGAACGAGACGACGATCAGCAGGCCGAAGCGCAGCAGCATGTCGGTGCCGGCGCCGAAGCCGGTGCGCACGAGTTCCGGACCGCCGCGCCACCACGCGACGGCCGCGAGCGCGAGCGTCGCCAGCACGAGCGCGAGCAACACGCCGTCGAACATGGATCTCCTCCCCGGCGGCGACGTGGCGGCACTCAATAGTACGGACACCGGCTGCGGTGTCGCGGGTGCGCCTTGATCTCCGGTCGCTGGCCGCGGTGCCACAGCGTCATGTCGATGGCGTGCGCGGTGGCGGGCGTGCCGGCGGCGCGCAGCACGGCGACGAGCTCCTCGACGGCGTGGACGCCGGCCGCGCGGATCTCGACCTCCTCCGGCGAACCCGGCGCCAGCAGTTCCTCGGCGGCGATGCGTGCGGCCAGTTCCGGCGCGTAGTGGAGCACGCCTGCGCAGCGCAGCACGTGCGGGACGAGGTTGTCGGCGAAGCACGTGAGTTCGTCGAGGTCGTCGAAGCAGCCCGGGCCGGTGCCGTCGAACGCGATCGCGAGGTCGGCGATGGTGATCTGGGCGCGCTTGTAGAACGGGACCGCAAACGGGGTGCCTGCGGCGTCGGTGGACTGCGAGACGTCCCGGTACAGAGGCATCCGCGCGAGCGATCGCACGAGGCGCTCGGCGGAGCCCCCGGCGTCGGCCACCAGATCCTCGAAGCGACTGCCGTGGTGCTCGCGGAGCAGCCGACCGAGATCGTTCAGCGCCCGCGCGAACAGCGCCATCAGCTCGGCGACGTCGGGGTCGTCGATCGTCTGGCCGGTCGTCGCGGCCAGGTCCTCCGGTGTCAGTGCGGACAGCTCGGCGGCGCTCCACGGACCATGCGCATCGAAGCGATCCTTCAGCCCCATCGCGACGGTGTAGTAGCCGGAGCGGCCGGGGCGTTTGCGCAGCTTCGGAAACCAGCCGGAGCCGAAGTTGATCGCGTCGAGCGTGATCGCGAACGCGATCCGGGTGGCCCGCGTCCCGACGTGATACGCGACGGGATCCCAGATCGGAGCCGGCGGCGGATCGTCGCGGAGCCGCGCCGCCAGCGCCGCGAGCGCGGCGTCGTCGATGCGGAGCGAGCGCGCGTGCTGCACGACGCGCGCGGCGCCGGCGCGTACGTCGTCGAAGACGCTCACGGCTCGAGGCCGCGCAGCGACAGCGCGCCGGGCAGCAGCTCGAAGCGGGCCGGCAGCCGACCGATCGGTTCGCCGTCGACCTCGACCCAGATCTCGGCGTTCGGGTCGAGCGGCTCGGCTTCGACGCAGATTCCGCGCCGCACGGTGACATCCTGCTGTGTCACGTGCTGACCCTGGTAGAGCCGCGGCAGGTTCCGCACCAGCTTCGCCCGCGAGGTGCCGCGGATCCACACGACGTCGAACCACCCGTCGTCGGGCTTCGCCTCGGGCGCGACGTGCATGCCGCCGCCGAAGTACGAGCCGTTGGCGACGGCGACGAGATCGAGCGGGCCCTCGTGCACCGTCTCGCCGTCGATGCGCAGCCGCACTGGCGCCGCGCGCCAGCGCGCGATCGCGCGCAGCGTCCCGATCAGGAACGACGCGCGCCCGCCCAATGCCTTGGGCGCCCGGTTCACCAGCTCGGTCACGAGGCCGGAGATGCCGGCGCTCGCGATGTTGACGAAGTACGTCGTCAGCGGACGCCCCCGCCGGTCGTGCAGCGCGATGCGGCCGGCGTCGAAGCGATGCGCCTTCGCGACGGCGAGCCGCTCGATCGCCGCATCGAGCCCGGCTGGCAGGCCGAGACCACGCACGAAATCGCCGCCGGTGCCGAGCGGCAGCGGCGCCAGTTCCGCGTAGCGCGCGAGGCCGGCACCGAGCAATCCGGCCGCCGTCTCGCTGAGCGTCCCGTCGCCGCCGGCGACGATCACCAGCTCGATGCCGGCGCGCACGCCTTCGCGCGCAATCCGCTCGGCGTCGCGCGGACCGCGCGTACGCTCCACCTCGATCGGTCCCAGCGCGGCGCGCAGCTTCTCCTCGACGGCGGGCCAGCGCTTCGCCGTGGCGCCGGCGCGGCTGCGCGGATTCACGATCGCGAGGATGCGCATGGCGCCGGAAGGTAGCGGGAGCAGGCCCGCCCGACCCGACGCTCGGCCAGGCTACGCGACGGCGCGTGCCACCGGGTTCGCGGCGATCTGGTAGCGACGCCGCACGGTGGACGCATACGCGCGCGCCTCGGCCCGCGTGCGCTCGGCGTCCCAGCCGAGCGCGTCTGCGGCGACCTGCGCGATGCGCGCCAGCTCCGGTAGTCCCTGCCCTTCGGCGAAGAGCGCGAGCCGGACGCGGCGTTCGAGCACGTCACACAGCGTCGCGGCGCACTCGGTGCGGAACGCCCACGGGATCTCGGCGTAGAGATACCGCGAGCGGCCGATCGGCTGGCGCGCGTTCGGCGGCGCGGCCTCCAGGAGCGCCGGCGCCTCGGCACCCCACGTCCGCACCAGGTGCTCGGCAGTGCGCGGCGCAACCCGGTGGCGTCGCTGCAGCTCGTCGCTGAGCGTCTCGAAGTCGAAGTCGTCGTGGCGCAGCGGTTCGGCGAAGGTCCGGCTCGGTCCCGCTGCACGCCGGCGCGCGCTCGGCAGCTGCCGGACGGCACGATCGAGCGCTGCCTCGCCCATCGCGCGGAACGTCGTGAGCTTGCCGCCCGCGATCGACAGCAAGCCGGTCGGCGACTCGTGGATCTCCGACTCGCGTGAAACGTCCGACGGCGGCGCCGTCGCATCTTCATCGGCGACGAGCGGCCGCACACCGGCCCACACGCTGCGGATGTCGTTGGTCGTAAGACCGGCGTTCGGAAACGCCTCGTTCGCCGCCGCGAGCAGGTAGTGCACCTCATCGATCGTCACGACCGGCTCGTCGATCTCGTCGCTGAAGCTGTCGGTGGTGCCGATCATCGTGATGTCCTCGAACGGACACAGGAACAGGTGACGGCCATCGGCCGCTTCGAACGCGACGGCGCCCTCGGCATGGACGCGGTGACGCGGAATCGCGAGATGGACGCCCTTCGCCGGCCGCAGTCGCTCCCCGTCCTCGCGCGCGTCGAGACCGCGCACACGCGCAATCCCGGGCCCGGCCGCATTGACGACGACGTGCGCGCGCAGCGTCAGCGCGCGGCCGTCGAGCCGATCCCGTACCCGCGCGCCGACGGCGCGGCCGTCGCCGTAGAGCAGCTCGACCACCTCGGCGTGCGGCGCCGCATCGGCGCCACCCAGCCGGCGCGCGCTCTTCAGCGTTTCGAGCACGAGCCGCGCATCGTCCACCTGCGCGTCGTGATAGAGGCCCGCGACGCGCAGCCCTTCGAGCCGCACGTCGCGCGAGTACGCCGCCACCTGCTTCCGCGACAGCATCCGGAAGCGCGCCGCGCGCCGGAAGTTCGCGAGCGCGGCATAGGCCCACAGCGCGCCGCGCACCTGCCACGGCGTCACCTTGCCCCCTTCCCACGACGGGAACAGGAAGGGCAGCGACCGGACCAGGTTCGGATTGAGCCGCGCGAGCTGATCGCGCTCGCGACACGCCTCGCGCGTCAGGCCGAAGTGGCCGTGGGCCAGGTAGCGCAAGCCGCCGTGGACCATCTTCGACGACCGGCTCGACGTGCCGGAGGCGAAGTCGTCGCGCTCGACGAGGAACGCCCGCAGGCCGCGCGACGCGGCCTCGCGCAGCACGCCGGCGCCGACGATCCCGCCGCCGATCACCAATACGTCGACGCCGTCGCGTTCGGCACGCGACAGCGCGGCGCGCCGCTCGTCGAGACTCCAGCGCGGCGTAACCGCCGTCGTGCACATGGAAGTCTCAGCACTCACAGCAGCTTCCCCGGGTTCATCAGCCCGCGCGGATCGAGCGCAGCCTTCGCTCCGCGCAGCGCCGCCAGCGCCAGCGTGCCCTTCTCACGCGCCAGCCACGCGGCGTGATCCACGCCGACGCCGTGGTGGTGGGACAGCGTGCCGCCCGCGCCGAGGATGGCGTCGGTCGCGGCGCGCTTGATCGCCGCCCACTGCTCCAGCGTGCGCGCGTCGCCGAGCGGCCACAGCGCGGTGAAGTACAGGCACGCACCGTCGCGGTAGCTGTGCGACAGATGCGCCATCGCGAGACCCGCGCCAGCCTGCGTCTCGAGCGCCGCGCGCAGCGCGTTCATCACGGTCTGGTGTCCGCTCTCGAGTCGGCTCCACGAGAACGCCGTCTCCATCGTGTCGACGGCGACGCCGCGATCGAGCAGCCAGTCGCGCAGGTAGGGGGTCCGGAAGCGCTCGCGCTGCCACGAGCGTCCCGGGCCGGCGCCGAGCGGGAGGCCGCCGTGCTGGCGGCCGATCGCGCGAGCCCGGCGCAACGCGCGGCGCACGGCGCGGGGCTCGTCGCCGTCGGCGCCGTAGAGCAGCGCGCAACGGCCGGCGCCCCAGCCGGCGCGAACCGCCAGGTCGAGCGCCAACGCGGTCGGATCGATGCGCCTCGCGGGGTCGCGGCGCAGCAGGAGCTGGAGCTCCGTCTCGGCAGCATCCGAGAGCCGCGCCATCGACAGCGGGAGCCCGGCACGGCGCATCTCCCGGACGGCGGCGACGGCGCCCGCGAAGTCCCGGAACAGCATGCTGCGGAACTCGCTGGCGCGCGGCGCCGCCCGCACGCGCACCGTCGCTTCGACGATCACGCCGAGGGCGCCCTCGGAGCCGAGCACGAGCTGATTCCAGTCCGGCCCGCTGGCCGAGCGCGGCACCTCGATCGTCCGGACGACACCTTCGGGCGTCACCATGCGCAACGCGACCAGCAGCTCCGCGATACTGCCATAACCGTCCGACTGCTGCCCGACCGAACGTGTCGCGATCCAGCCTCCGAGCGTCGAGTGCTCGAAGGACTGCGGGAAGTGGCCGAGGGTCAGCCCCTGCGCCGCCAGCGCCGCCTCGAGCGCGGGCCCGTCGATGCCGGCCTGGAAGGTCGCCGTACCGCTCTCCGGATCGATGCGCAGCAGCCGGTCGAGCCGCGTCGTATCCAGGCACAGCGCGCCGGCCTGCTCGGGCCCGCTTTGCGGCTCGACGCCGCCGACGACGCTCGAGCCCCCGCCGAACGGCACGACCGCGAGATCCGCCTGCGCGGCGATGCGCAGCACGGCAGCGACGGCGCCCTCGTAGGCGGGATAGACGACGACTTCGGGAAACCGCTCGATCTCGCCGCAGCGCAGCCGCAACAGGTCCGGAAGGCTGCGGCCGAGCGCGTGGTGGACGCGCTCGAACGCGCTGGTGCGAACGCCCTCGTCGCCACAGGCCGCGCGCAACTGCGCGAGCGTTTCGGCGGGGAGCTTGGTCGGCGGCATCCGCAACGCGTCCAGCTCGACCGGCGGCGCTGCAAGCAGCAGCGCGCGACCGAAGCGGCGCGTGAGCTCGGCCAGCAGCGCGCCTTCGCGCGCGCGGGAGAACTCCATCGACTCCCCGAGCCGACCCCAGCCGTTCCAGCGCAGCGTCTCCCGCGCGATCGTCACGGCTGCGAACCCGACGCTTGCGAACCCGACGCCGGACCGGCGCGGCGCGCGCGCGGCCCGATCACTCCGGCCTGCTCGAGACGCGTGACTTCTGCGAGAATGCGCTCCTCGCTGTAGCGCAACATCTCTTCGACTCGACTCCGAGCGGCCTCGGCGTCGCGCTGCTCGATGGCGGCGAGCAACGCGCGGTGATTGGTCATCGAACGGTGGTGATCTCGCTCGGCGTTGTAGTAGAGCGGCCCGAGCCGGGCGACGAGCTTCGTGAACAGGTTGCCGACGAGCTGGTACATCAGGTTGCCCGTCGCCTCGCTGAGCAGCGCGTTCCAGCGCAGATCGATGTCGAGCGCGCGCTTGGGATCGGCACCCTCGGCGGCTTCGTCCTCCAGCAGCACACGCGCGCGCGCGAGCTGTGCCTCGTCTCGGTGCCGCGCCGCCAGCTCGACCACCTGCAGCGTGATGTTCCGCCGGAACAGCAGTAGCTGTTCGAGGAGGTTGCGCGTGATGACCGCCGGATCCCGCAGCAGCCCCTCGACGAGCTGCAGCGCAGACGACGCGGAGACGTGCTGGACGAAGGTGCCTTGCCCGTGGCGCACCTCGACGAGCTCGAGGAACTCGAGGCGTTTCAGCGCCTCGCGGACCGACGCGCGGTTCACGCCGAACGCGTCGGCGAGCTCGCGCTCGTTGGGGAGCTGCGTCTCCGGCGCGATCGCGCCCGACAGGATCTGGGACCGAAGCTGCTCGAAAACCCGGTCGACGCGCGTCGCGGACCCGACCGGCTCGACGTGCATCGCGTTGCTCGGTGTGCCAGTCGGCTGCATGGCAGAACCTCCGTGAAACTCGGGCCTCCGACGTCGGAGGTCCGACCACCCAGGGAGACTGCAACATTCACCCACTCCGCGTCAAGAAAGGGGCCGGGTTCGTTCGTCAACTTTTCCCATCCGGGAAAAGTTGACGAACGAACCCGGCCCCTTTCTTGACGCGCCGAAGTCAGCCCGGTGGGCTCTCTGCGCAGGCGGCACACGTGCCCTCGGCGACGATCCGGAACTGATCGATCGCGAACCCCGGATCGACCCCTGGGGGGATTTCGACCGGGAACCACTCCGGTGGAACGTCCTCGATCCGACCGCAGGAGCGGCACACGAAGTGCTGATGCGGCTCCGGGTTGGCGTCGTAGCGCGCCTCGCCGCCGGGGCCGGGCGCCGGCACATCGGCGAGCACCCCGAGCTCGCGAAGCAGCGAGAGTGTGCTGTAGACGGTGGCGCGACTCGCCAGCGGAAACTCGCCGGTCAGGCTCTCGAGCACCTCGGCGGCCGTCCAGTGCCCCCCGCGATCGGCGAGGTGGCGCAGGATGGCCCGGCGCTGCGGGGTCAGCGACAGCCCCCGCGCGCGCAGGAGGGTCTCGATCTCCTCGGGCGTTCGGCGCATGGCAGTAGGAGTCTAGGCGCTTCGCACCGGAGCGACCAAACCTCGGGCCCGCGCCCGGTCTTTCTTCACCGCGCGCCGGCGCGGACCGATAGAACGGCCGGGGGCGCCGCTCGTGTCGCTGTTTGCGCTGATCCTCGAAATCAACATGCTCGTCGCGCTGTTCGGAGCCGGCGCGGCGCTGCTCCGTGGCAGCGACGTCTCGGGACGCCGGACGTACGCCCTGCTCGCGCTCGCCGCGGGCATCTGGTGCGCGGGGGCCTTGCTGACGGATCGCGACCTCGTCGGCGCCTGGGTCGGCATGCGCCTGTCGATGCTCGGCCTCGTGCTCGTCGGCCCGATGTGGATCGGCCTGGCGGCGCACATGGCGCAGAGCCCGGTGGCGCGCAGGATTCCGTGGTTTCCCGCAGCTCTTGCGCTTCCCGGACTACTCGTCTGGTTGCTGCTGTTCGTCGAGCCCTGGAGCGCAGCGGTGATGCCGGCGCCCGATCGACCCGGGCCGTTGTGGTGGGTCTTCATGCCTTACGGCTACGCGCTGATCCTCATCGGCTCCGCATGGCATATCGGCACCGCTCTCCGGCGCCGCGGTCCGCGCCGCCTCCAGACCCTCGCGATCGGCGTGGCCGGGCTGCTGCCGCTGGCCGCCCATGTCTCCTGGACCTGGTTCGGGTTCCCGGACGGGCGAGATCCGACCCCGCTGCTGCTGACGCCGGTCGGCCTCGCGCTGGCGAGTACGCTGTTCCCGGGCGGGCTCTTCGACGTGCGGCCTCTGGCCCAGCGCGAACTCATCGATCATCTCCCGCTCGGCGTCGTGATGGCGGATCGCGCCGGGACGGTCTTCGCCGTCAACCTCCACGCCGAGATGGCGCTCGCGCTGCCGCGCGCCGAAGCCATCGGTCGCGCGCTCGACGCCATCGTGGCCGAGGCGCCGCCGAGTTATCGCGTCGAGCAGTCGGAGGTGCTGCTGGCGTCCCAGGTCGTGGCCCGCTTCGCCTTCCTGCACCCGCCCGCCGGAACCGCCATGGCCCGTGAGCGGCCCGCGTAGCGGCTCGCGTCACGCAGCGGCGTCGCCTCCGGGATCCGGGAACCGTGCGCGCAGCCACCCGGCCAGGAAGCGACACGCATCCGTGAACGTGAAGATTCCGACCAGCTTTCCGCGCCGCGCCACCAACGCCGCGGGAACGTGTCCCTCCGCCATGCGATCGAGGATGCGGTCGAGCCGCTCGCGATCTTCGACGACGTACGCCCTGGTCACGCAGACATCGCGGACGCGAATCGCGCGCGGCTGACCCCGGACGCCGATCGTCGCGATCGACACGTCGCCTTTCGCCACGACACCGATTAGACGACCCCCGTCGATGACGGGAAGCTGATGGACCCCGTGCGCCTCCATCATCTCGAGTGCCGCCGAGAGCGGCGCCTCCCCCTCGACGGCATGCGGAAACGGCGTCATGGCGAGCTTCACGGTCGGGATGTGATCGAGTTGCGTGTAGTCCACGGTGTGGTCGGGATCATACACCCTGGCGGAGGCGATCCCACGAGCCGGCTCGGTCCGGCGAAGACGCGAGATCCCGCCTACGCTTCGCGTCATGGAGCCGATCTCGATCCGTATCCCCGTCACGCACGGACTGTCGCTGCATCTCCTCGATTGGAGCCAGGAGGGCACCCCGCTGCTCTTCGTGCACGGCTTCGGCAACGAAGCCCACGTGTGGGACGATCTCGCAACCGCGGTGGCACCCTGTTATCGGACCCTCGCCGTCGATCTGCGGGGCCACGGCGAGTCCGATCGCGACCCCGAAGCCCGCTACGATTACGACGCGCACGTCGCAGACCTCGAAGCGCTGACCGAAGCGCTCGGCATCGAACGCTTGGTTCTGGTCGGCCACTCGCTCGGCGGGCGCATCGCAATGCTGTTCGGCGGCCGGCATCCGGAACGTATGGCCGGCCTCGTCATCGTCGACTCCGCACCGGAACTGGACGCGCGGGGCACGCTCCGGATCCAGCTCGACGTGCAGCGGAGCGATGTACAGCAGAGCGGCGGTGGCGACGTGACCGGCGGCGCGCCGAGCTTCGCTTCCGAAGCCGAGTATCGCGAAGTGTTGGCGCGCCAGTATCCCGCCGCCGGCCGCGAGGCCCTGCAACGGTTGGCGCGTCACGGTCTGCGCACGCGCGCCGACGGCCGGTTCGAACCCCGGCTCGATCCCGCGTGGTTTCGCGGCCGGACGCGGGCGAGCGAATCGGAAATGCGCGAGCGAGAGACGCGCCTCACCGCGGAACTCTGGGAGGCGCTGGCGCGTGTACCGTGTCCGACGCTGGTGATCCGCGGCGCCGCGTCGGACGTCGTCTCGGCGGAGGTCGCGGAACGGATGGCCGAGGAGGTCCTGGCGCACGGCCAGCTGGCGATCATCCCCCGCGCCGGCCACTCCGTGATGATCGACAACCCGGAAGCGTGCCGCGATGCGCTGACGGGGTTCGTGCTCGGCGAGGAGTGAGCGCCGGAACCTGCGTATTTGCATAGGATTCTTACCTTCTCGGCCGTGACGCTCCCGACCTCACGGCGCTCCTCGGCCATCGCGGAGATCGCCTACGGGCTCGAGCGATTGCTGCTGCTGCTGCTGCTGCGGGCCCAGTCCTGGCGGAACCCCGGAACGCCGAGTCTGCACCCGGCGCAGCAGGCGCTGCTCGGCATCCTCGCCAGCGCCGACGACGGACTGCGCATTGGAAAGATCGCCGAGTGCTCGGGCGTCTCTTCGGCATCGGTCAGCGATTCCGTGACGGCGCTCGAGGCGAAAGGTCTGACGGAACGAAACCGCGACCCCACGGACGCGCGATCGACACGAGTCCGTCTCACACGACGCGGTCGAGGCGTTGCCCACTCCGCTCGCGGTGCGGATACGGCAGCCGCCCGACTGGTCGCGTGCTTACCCGATCGAGATCAGGCGGCACTGCTCCGCTCGCTCCAGCTGCTGATCCATCAGGCGCAACCCCAGGGACTCGCGACGGGACTCCGAACCTGTCTCGGTTGCCGACACTTTCGTCCGTACGCCTCCGGAAACCCGAGGATACCGCACGTTTGCGCATTCCTCGGTGCGCCGTTCGGAGACGCGGAGTTGCGGACGGATTGCGCGGATTCCCAACTCGAATCGCCGGAACGCGCCGCGGAGAACGTCGCGCGCTTCCGGGTCCCGACTTCCGTCCGAGCGGAAGGGGGGTGAGCGACGCCCGACTGCCATCGGGCGCCGCTCTTCCCCGAGCCAATCTGCAATTCACAACGACGAGCGAGAGGAGAATCGACGCTTTTGAATCATCGCCATCCGATTGCCGAATGGACCGTCAGCCAATGGTTCAACACGGAGCATCCGACCTGCAGCTCGGAGCCGAGGTGATGCGCCTCGTCGATCGTCCTGCCTGATGCCGGACCGATCGACTGCCTGGGACTCGAGGCTCAGCGGCTCGCCGTCGAAACGCGGGCCGCGCCGATCCACGTGAGCAACGCCGGCAGGACGATCAGGTTCGCCACCAGCATGATCGCGACGCCGAGCGCGAGCAGCTGGCCGAGACTGGCGATTCCGAGATGCGTCGAAAAGCCGAGCGTACCGAAGCTCGCCAGCGTCGTGGCGGCGGAGAACAGCACGGCGCGGGCGGTGCTGGTGTGCAGCACGTGCTCACGCGGGGACAGGCCATGGCGAAAGCGATGGACCAGATGGACGCCGCTGTCGACGCCGATGCCCAGCAACAAGGGCAACACGATCACGTCGGCAAAGTTGAACGGTAGTCCCAGCAAGACCGCCGCCGCTGCCGTCGTCAGCGACGCGAAGACGAGCGGAGCGAGCGCTAGCAGCGTATCGGTGACGCTTCGCCAGAGCGCAAGCAACAGCAGCGTGATCGCGAGAAACGCATAGCCGAGCGCTCGGACCATCGCGCCCTCGATCGCACGCGCGGACTCGATGATCATCACCGCGGCACCCGTCGCCGTCGCCTCCTCGGCGAGGATCGCGTCGGCGAAACGCTCCATCGCACCGGGATCCGAGAGGTCCTCATTGGCAAACACCTCGATCCGAATCGTGTCGGCCGGGGAAACGAAACGATCCCGTACCGAAGCCGGCAACGACTCCAGCGTCACCGGCTCCGCGCGCAGCAGGAGCTCCAGTCGAGTCAGCCAGCCGCGCAGATCCCCGAGCAAGGCCTGTTCGAGCCGAGCGATGTCGGACGCGGACTCCGGTGCGGCGCCAAGCCGATCGAGCACCGCCTCCACCGCGTCGACGAGACGTTGCGGCCGCTGCCCCGTCGGCGTCTCGCCGGCCCGCGCCAGACGATCACGAACCGCAGCGCGCAATCGATCGAGCGCCTGCTGGGTGCGTTCGATCGTCGGCGGCGGCGGCGCGGTCGGCGTCGTCAGCTCGCCGAGAAACAGCCGGACGTCGTCGAGAATCGCGAGCTTCTCCGGCTGCCGCGTCGGGACGAAGGACGCGAGCGTCACCGCATGCGCGACCTCCGGCAACGACTCGAGTCGCCTGGCGAGATTCGTGGCCGCATCGAGATCCGGCGCGAGCAGCTCGGCGGTCCACGGCGAAGGACGACGTCCGCTCACGAGATCCCGCATCGTCTGCACCGACTCGGTACCGGCGTCGCGGACGTTCA
>CAYOHN010000090.1:0-11896 GCA_964403735.1 uncultured Spirochaetales bacterium
GCATCGAAGTCCGATAACGCCCGAAGTGACAACTCCCTCGGGGAGATCGTACCCTACAGGCAACCGATGAGCCCTGAGCGAGGGATTCAAGCGGTCGTGGCGTGAGCGCGGCGCGACGTGGCGCCCGGTGGCGATCGGACCGCGGGCGCACCTCCCCGTCGCGCTCCGCCGGCGGCGGCCGCCGCGGAAGCGGGACCGGGACCGGGACCGGGACACGGAAGCCCGGGAGTCCGTGGCTCAGGGGCTCGCTTCGAAGTCTTCGGGCCACGGCTCGGAGTCGGGGACGGGCGGGGCTGCAGGGGGTGCCCGACTGGGGAGGGCGAGGCAGTCGAGGATGGCCCGGGTCGCCTCGGGCGGGTGGATGGCGGCGAGCAGCCGCATCCGCCCGCCGCAGCGGGGACACTCGAGGACGTCGACGGCGAAGACCCGCCGCAGCAGGTCGGCCCAGTCGAGGCGCCGGCGGCGGCGGGCGGGAGCGTCGGGCGCCGGCAGGGAATCGATCGAGATCGAGGGCGCGCCGTCCGCATCGTTTTCCGGGTGGCGCAGCCGATCGGACCGGCCGGCACGCTCGTCGGTCTCGTTTCCCTGTAGTCGCACTTCGGTGTTGCTCGGTCGGCGGGAGGAGGCGTCGGGGGCGGCATTCCTTCGCGACGAAGGCGCCGACTCTCGGGCTTCGCCTGCGCCCGGCACGATCCGATCCCGCTCGCTCGCACACGGCCCGAGGATCCCGTGGTAGCGCGCCAGGTGGAAGCGGGGCGGCGGGACCAGCGCCGCGAGCTTCTCGAGGAACTCCTGCGGCGTGAAGACGACGTGGGTGGTGCCGTCGCGCCAGCGGTGCTTCAGGCGATAGAGGAGCGTTCCATCGGCGAGGCGGGAGAGCCGCTCGGTGGCGACGGACGGACGGGCCACGTAGCGGCATCATGCGGACCGGGAAGTTATGCAGACCCCCGGGACCGTTGCGTAGTCGTGTTCATGGGTTGGCCGCGTCGAAGGTGCGCATAACGGTGGAGGCTCCCAGCGTGGCGATGAGTCGGTCGGGTGGACGGAACTTCCCGGGCCGAAGCGCGGGCACCTTCATCACCGCGAGCGCCTCGAGGTCGTCCGCGTCGATGCGATCGCCGAGGCGCCGGACGCGCTGTCCCGCCCGAGGGCCGGTGGCGATGCGGCCGCCGACCGAGGCGGCATAGCACGCGGCGAGGAGCGGCTGCTCCTCCGCGAGCCGGTCGGGCTCGGTGCCGCCTGCGAGGCCACGGCGCTCGAGAAGCCGCCCGATCCGCCGCGCCACTCGGGTGGCGACGCGCGCGACCTCGGCGTCCTCCGGCGGCGGGAGCACGAGGAAGCGCAGGAGGCCCTCCGGCGTGCGGGCATAGACGCCGTCGAGCACGAGCGAGTGGAAATGGACGTTCAGATTCAGCGCATCCCCGAAGCGCTGCACGAAGGTGACGGCGCCGCCCTGGGAGCGGTTGACGCCCCATCGGTGTCGCGCCCGGCTGCGCAGAGAGCCGAAGACCGCGCGCACGAGCGCGGGCCACGAAGGTCTCGAGCTCCTGCTGGACCACGCCGTAGAGGGCGCTCTCCTCGGGGCGGCGACGCGCGAAACTCCGCGGCTCGTCGCCGCGAGGCGGGGCATGCGCATGCGAGCCAGGGACAGCGCGCGCGTCCACGCCGGCCGCTCGCTGCCAGTGCCGTACCGGCGGCCGAGGAGGATGAGGAGGCGCGAGCGGGCCTCCGATGGGAGCCGCGTCAGCTCGTGTTCACGATGCGCCCGCGAATGAGCGTTGACAGCGATCGGCGGCACGGACAGCAAGGATGCAGTGCCCTGCGACATCGAAGAACCCGTGCTTTCTTCGCAAGATCCGGTCCCACGACGAGCTGCCCGCGCTGCGCGCCGGGCGCCAGCACCGCGGCGATCGAGCGGCGCCACGTCGCACGGTGTCGAGGAGCGGATTGCAGGCCACCCGCGGGTCGGGATCGGTGGCACGCTGGCAGCTGGGTGCCCACTACGACCCGTTCCTCGATCCGAGGACCTGGCCCGGGGCGGAGGAGATCGAACACCTGATCGCGATCGGCGGCGGGAAGGCCCGAGAGCCGCTCGGCGTCGTGCCCCCCCCATGGACACCAATCGGGTGTCACCGAGCGAGTGCCGGACGACGCCACTGCGGAAGGGAGCGGAACGAGAAGGAGAGCTGGCACGCCGGGAGGGATTCGAACCCCCGACCCCCAGGTTCGAAGCCTGGTGCTCTATCCAGCTGAGCTACCGGCGCGTGCTCGAAAGTGGATACCGGACCGGTGGGAGTGGTGCCACCGCGCCGCCCCCGGAGCGACGCTCCGGCGCCTGCGCGCGTCACCGGAGGATCGCGCGGCGGGTTGCTAGGTTCGCGGCATGTGCGATTGCCTCGTGGCTACTGCGCCCGAGACGCTGGACGGGACGGCGTTGTTTGCGAAGAACAGCGATCGGCACGCGCACGAATGCCAGCCGTTCGTGCAGTCGCCCGGCAGCTTCCACGCGCCGGGCTCGACGGTGCGCTGCACGCACGTCGAGATCCCGCAGGTCGCCGAGACCTACGCCGTGATGGGTCATTCGCCGTGGTGGGTGTGGGGCTTCGAGCACGGCGTCAACGAGCACGCGGTGGCGATCGGCAACGAGTCGGTGTTCTCGCGCGAGCCGCTCGAGGCGCGGCCGGGGCTGATCGGCATGGACCTGGTGCGGCTCGGACTCGAGCGCGGGCGCAACGCGCGCGAGGCGCTCGAGCTGATCGCGACTCTGCTCGAGACGCACGGCCAAGGCGGAGCCGGATTCGGGCCCGGCGAGGCGGGCTATCACAACGGCTTCCTGATCGCCGACCCGCAAGAATCATGGGTGCTGCAGACGTCGAACCGGCGCTGGGCGGCGCGCCGGGTGCAGCGCGATGCCGTCTCCAATCACCTCTCGCTCGGCGCCGACTGGGAGATCGGTTCGCGAGATCTAGAGTCCTTCGCGCGCGCCATCGGCTGGTGGCACCAGCCCGGCCGCATCGACGTCGCGGCTGCGTACCGCAACAACGGCGTGCCCGGGCGCATCTCCGAAGGCCGCCTGCGACGGGCCCGCGTGTTGCTCGATCGGCACGCCGGCCGTCTCGACTGCGAGGCGATGCAGGCGATCCTGCGCGATCACGGCCCGGGCGGCGCCGGCCGGAAACCGGGGCTCGGACCCGAGGACGAGGCGTACTTCACTCTGTGCATGCACAGCGAGCCGATCGGAACGACGACGGCCAGCCTGCTCGCACCGCTCCCCGCCGATCGCCGAGCGCCGTGGCCCGTGTGGATCTCGTTCGCCGCGCCGTGCACCGGTTTGTTCTTGCCGGTGTACATCGACGGCGTGATCCCCGCCGAGCTGGCGCGCGGCGGCGCCGAGCCCGACGCGGACTCGGCGTGGTGGTCGTTCAAGGTGTTGCAGGACGTCGCCGCGGGAACCGATCCGCTGCACGCCGCAA
Source organism: uncultured Spirochaetales bacterium (assembly GCA_964403735.1). Classification (GTDB taxonomy): domain Bacteria; phylum Myxococcota_A; class UBA9160; order UBA9160; family PR03; genus CAADGG01. Next base: position 3,474 of record CAYOHN010000090.1, read on the forward strand.
CGGTTCGGGAGGCGTGGAAGACGCTCGAAGCCAGCGTCGAATCGACACGCCGAGAGGTCGAGAGCGCCGCGGCGCGCGCCATGCGGAGCGGCGATGCCGCGACCGCGAACGAACTCCTCACAGCATTCATGGCGCGAACGTGGCGCGACGCGATCGCGCGAGCCCGGGAACTGGCCAGTCAGCTCACGTGACGCTGCGGGCGGTCGCGCGCTTCAGGCGCTCCGCGCTTCGTCGCTGCGCACTGCGACGGGCAGTCGCCGAACCGGACGCGCACCGGGGAAGTATTCGGCGCGCAGCTCCCACGGAACGCCGAGCGCGGTGACGATCTTGCGCTTCGTCGCCTGTCGGCAGGAACGACCCTGCTCGACGGCGTGGATGGTGCGGGGCGAAACCCCAGCTTTTGTCGCGAGCTCCGTCTGGGTCCACCCCAGAGCCTGGCGAGCAGCGCGGATCCGGTTCATAGTCGCGTCTCCGTAGCCCCCTCGGAATCGAGGATTGTAGCTCCAGCGAAGGGCGACCACGAGACGCGAAAAGGGCCCATCCGGGCGGGCCGGCTCGGGGCCAACGGTCGGCCCGGAAGCCCGCCAGGGGACGGGCGCCCCGGCTCGGAGAGCCCTCCGGGTCGTCAGCGCCAGCCGAGCGGAAGCGTCGCGGCGACGTCCGGCGCTGCCTGCGCCATCACCAGCAGTCCGGCGGCTCCTCCCCCGGAGGCACTCCAACCCCAGACCACCAGGACGAACGCTGCCGCGAGCCCGAACGCCAGCGCACCGACGGCCGAGATCCTGCGCCACTCCCGCGCCTGGGCCATCGGGTCGGCGAACCAATGGGCCAGGCTCCACAAACGGACCTGGGCCGACGAACTGGGTTCGAACGGCAGCAGAGAGACCGGCAGCAACCGGATGAGCGCCTCGACGGCCTCGTCCTGGCGCAGGCGCCGCCGGCACGCCGCGCACTCCCGGGTGTGCGTGCGAACCTCTCGCCGCAACCCGGGTGTCAGCTCTCCGTCCAGCAGCGCGGACAGCAATCGAGCAGCTCGGCGGTGCGTCATGACGAGCCCTCCCCGAGATCGAGATCTCGCAGCAGCGGACCCAGGCGCGCCCGAAGCTCCTCGCGCCCCCGCCGGAGCCAGGTGCCGACCGTGGGCAGCGGGACGCCCTCGCGCTCGGCGATCTCGGTGTTCGAGAGGCCCCAGACGATGCGCAGGACGAGCGCACGCCGGTGCTGGGGTTTGACGTCCAGCAGCGCCGAGGCCACCGCCGACAGGATCTCGCCCTCGAGGACTCGGGCTTCCGGATCTTCGACGGCTTCGCGCGCGGGATCCCTGTAGAGCGCGTGTACGCGAAGCTCGGTCACGGCCAACTCGCGGCGCTTGCGCTTGCGCAGCGCACTGAGGGCGCCGTTCACCGCCGCGCGATACAGGTACGTCCAGAGGCTGGCCTGACCGCGGAAACGGATGCGCGGCAGCGCTTCGAACACGCGCTGGACGACGTCCTCGGCTTCGTCGCGATCGCGGAGCACGCGGAAGGCCGCGGCTTCGAGACGCACCCGATAGCGGGCGTGCAGATCCGCGAGCGCGGCGGAGCCGATGGCGCCGCACAGCGCCGGGGGCGGAGCGGCATCGCCGTCCGCGGGAGTCGGGACCTGCCCGTCGTCGTGCGGAATCGCCTCCGCAAACTGCGGGCTGTCAAGGATCTCGCCGGGGCGTCGCGCACCCGGTCGAGAGGCCTCCCAGAGCTGACCCGGCGCGCGCGACGGTCGCGTCTCCACGTCTGTTCGCCCTCCCCACATCGGCCCCCGCGAGTTCGACGCGTCTGAGGGGGGCTTGGATTCGCAGCCCGCTGATCGCCGCGCCGCGCCATGGATGACGCGGCGCGACAGACGGCGTGTTCCTACAACGGAGCGGTGCAGGCGGTTGCGGTGACACTCGCGTCATCGCAGCTGCCCGGGCCGAAGCAGTAGAGCCGCATTTCACAGCTTCTCGTGGTCGGATTCACCGCGCACGAGCGGACCTCGCCTTCCGCGCCCGGATCGCAGAGGCAGTCGGCCGGGGTCTGACCGACGGCGCACGCAGTGCTGACGACGTCGCTCTCGACCAGCGAACCGGGCAGACACGCCTCCTCCGATTCCGGCGGCAGCGGCCGCCCGAGATCGACGTTCGTGACGCAGATGGGCATCTCGTTGCTTGCCCACCCGTTCGGGTTGAGCGCCTGCATCACGTGCACGCCGCGCGGCAGGCCCATGCCGATGCTCACGTCGATGGCGTTCTTCCCGGTGTCCGGCGCAATCGCCGGAACGAACGAGCAGACATCGCAGCGTTCGCCGTTGACGAGCAGCGTTGCGCCCGGTTCTACGTACTCGGCGCCGAGCCGGAAGCTGCTGGCCTCGTTCTCGAACGGCCGCGGCAGCGTCGGCTGGTCGCCTGTGACCTCGGCCGCGCGCAGGTCCGGATCGATGTCGAGCAGCGGTTGTCGATCGGGGCCGCCGATCGTCACGTTCCCGGGCAGGTCCGCCGTGATCGTGACCACGTCCTCGATCTGTTGCGCAAGATCACGCAGCTCGGCGCCGGAGCGACGCCAGCCGGTCGGCAGCGACCATGCCTCGTACGCCGGGTCGTAGCGGAGTTCGCCAAGCTTCGATCCCGTCGCGACGGCGGTGACGCGTCCCTCGCGTGCGTACGCCTCGATCCGATCCATCCACTCGACGGTCTCGGCCGCGTTCGGGTCGGCGGGGTCGATCGAGACCTGCCGGCCGGTCAAGCCGGGCAGACCGGTGCCGATCTCCATCTGGTATTGCCAGATGCCGTCGCCGCGTACGCCGTAGACGAGCGAGAAGATCCCCTCGAACGTCGCGATGAAGCTGCCGCGCTCGGTCATGCCGACAGCCGGGTCGTAGATCGTCTCGCCGCTGGGGAATTCCAGCTCCGCAAAGCTGAAGCCGAGAAACGCGGACAGCGTCGGAGCCTGCAGGTTGCACGGATCGCCGGTGACCTCGACGAGAAAGCCCGGCGTCGCCTCGAGCGTCTTTGCCGGCGGCTCGATGCCGTCGGCGCAGTGCTGCGCGCCGCGCAGCACTTCCTCGGACGAGAAGATGCCGTTCGAGAACAGCGTCCAGCGATCCCACATGCCGCGAGCCGATACGGCGTCGAAGCCGCCGACGACGGACGAGTTGGTGGACACGGTGAGCGGCAGCGAGTGACAGCCCATCGGGTTGTCGGCACAGGTGGTGGGAGCGAATCCGACGACCTGCCCGATGCCGGTGTTGATGCCCTTCGCGTCCTCATTGGAAAAGAAGTCTGCGACGCCCTGCACTGCGAGCGGCGAGAGCACGTCGTCGGGCCGGCGATCGGGCGCGGGCGGAAACGCGACGGCGAGCTGGAAGGCGGCCATTGCGTCGCGTTCTTCGTTCGTCAGTGCGCCGGGCAGGTTCGAGCCGCCGTGGCCCGTCTGTCCCTCGCCGGGCTGACAGCCGCCGGGCACGTTGTGCTGGCAGTTCGGACCGGACAGCGCGGCGTCGACCAAATGACGCACGCAGCCGATCTCGCCGACGGCGTCGATGTCGCAGTCGGGTGCGGCGTCGAACGGGGCGAGCGGATTCTCGAGCGCGATCGGATCCGCGAGCGTTCCCTCCCAGTGGAGAGGCAGCGTGTCGCGTAGCCCGCGGATCGGCATCGTGGTGCGCGGCTCGGCGATCTCGCCTCTCTCGTTGGGCCCGTCGTCCGGCCCGGTCACCGTGTTGATCGTCCACTGCAACTGATCCATGTTGCCGTTCGGGTGGCACGAGCCGCACGCGAAGGTCTTGTTCGTCGATCCGCGCGCCGAGTGGAACGCGACGCGCCCGAGCCGGATCTGCGCAGGCGTCGGATCGTCGCCCACGGTGACGGGCGCGCCGATCGTCTGCGGACTCGTGGGATTCGAGACGTCGACGACGGACACGGTGCTGTCGGCGGTATCGAGCACGTACGCCACCTGCGCTGCGCCACCGGGGCCGGACCGCAGCAGCACGCCCTCCGGCAGCGCGCCGACCAGCGCCGAGCCGAGCACCTGCCCGTCTCGGTTCAGCGTAAAGAGTCCGTGCATCGGAGGACGCCCGTCGCCCGGGTCGCCGTCGGCGCCCGCAGCCGTGACGACAACGATCTCGCCGTCGCCGCTGGCCTGGATGCCCCACGGCGTCGGCACCGTCTGCCCGAGGCCGGCAGTGGCGGCCGATGCGTCGAGGTCCACGGTCTCCGCCGGCGCGCAGCTTCCGCCGGTCGCGCAATCCACGATCGCCACCCGGTTCACGAACATCTCGTTGTCGATGACCCCGAGGCCGTCGAGGTGGTTGTTGGCCTCGGTATGGGCGATCCAGACGCGGGTTCCCGCCGGACCCGTGTGGGCCGCGAGACCCGAGAGCAGCGTGCCGAGCGAATCGAGCACCTGCGTCACCACCGGGGCCCCGCTCGGGTCGATGACGAAGAGGTCGCGGTCCGGGAGGTCCGTATCGCGGATGACGCGGCCGCCGATGTTCGGATTCACCGCTGCGAACTCGAAGATCGTCCCGAGCTGGACGTCGTTGCCGTTGAGCAAGTCGCTGTCGCCGAGGACCTCGGCGCGGAACTCACAGCCTTCGTCGGTGAGCGCGGCGTCGTTCTCGACCAGATCCAGCGGGTCTCCCGGCCAGCAGGACGAGAACTCGGTCTGGTTGCCGGACTCGAACGGCGCCACGAACACCCGGTCCCCGGCCGCGACGATCGCACGCGGCGCCTGGGCGGTGATCTCGAGCCGCTGCGGAGCGATGCTCGCGCGGCCGTTCGCGTCGATGTCGACCGTCAGGACCTGGTTCGGCTGATCGAGCGTCACCAGAGCGCGCGTCGGGCTCGTGAAGGCAATCCCGACCGGCTCGTCCATCCGCGTCACGCCGTCAGCGTCGAACTCCTGGATCGTCTGCACCACCGCGAGTCGCTCGCGGCTGACGACGCTGATCGAATCCGAGACGTGGTTGACGACGAAGACGAGTTCGTCGCCGTTCGCGCCACCCGGCAGCACCGCGACGCTCGTCGGATCGTGGCCGACCCGTACTTTCGCGAGCTCCGTCGGAGCGAGCGGGTTGGTGACGTCGAGGACCGACAGCGTGCCGGACGTCGTGTTCGCGACGTACAGCCGGGTACCATCTTCGGAGAGCGCCATCGGGTCGGTCTGCGGGCTCAGGTAGAGCTGCGCGCCCGACTCCGGAAGCGGAACGAACACGCTGTCGCAACGGGCACCCATGGCCATGGCGGCGAGGGGAAGCAGCGACAGGGTGAGGAACCGTGTCAGTCGGGTGGACACGAAACGGTGACGCATCGGAACTTTCCCCTGGTGGCGAGCGACCCGTGAGTTCGAGCCGATCTGCGCCCGGCTCGGCCCCCCGTGTGTGCCCGCAAGAGGTGCGATGGGGACCCGGAGTCCGGGAGGCGAGAACCGGCGGATGCTACCTGACCGAGCGGTCGGCTGCACAGCATTCGGATCCACCACCTCCCACCCACGTCCTGAGGCCACTTTCGAGTGCGACTTCCGAGCGCAACTCTTCAGAAAAAGCCCCTCGGGGATTCTCGCGTCATGCCGAAGTCAGACCCGATCGCTAGCGTTTACCGGCGTGAAGCTTCTGTACGTCGAAGACGACCCCGCCGCCCAGCAGTACATCTTCAAGGGCCTCGGGGAGCATGGCTTTGCCGTCGAGGTGGTGTCGGATGGCACCGCGGGACTCGAGCGCGGTAGCCGGGGCGCGTACGACCTGATCATCCTCGACGTCATGCTGCCGGACATGGAAGGCTACGAAGTCCTGCGGCGACTGCGCGAGGCCGGCGTGCAGACGCCCGTGCTGTTCCTGTCGGCACGCAGCGCCGTCGGCGATCGCGTGCGCGGTCTCGAACTCGGCGCCGACGACTATCTGCCGAAGCCCTTCGCCTTTGCGGAGCTGCTCGCGCGCATCCGCGCCGTCGCACGCCGGCGCCTCGGCGAACCCGAGGAGGGTCGCCTCAGCGCCAGCGACCTCTCGGTCGATCTTCATCGGCGCACGGTGGAGCGCAGCGGGCGGCGCATCGATCTCTCTCCCAAGCAGTTCGCGCTGCTCGAATACCTGTTGCGCCATCAAGGCCACGTGGTCTCGCGAACGATGATCACCGAGAACGTGTGGGGTTGGGGATTCGAGAGCTTCTCCAATCTCATCGACGTCCACATCAATCGCTTGCGCAAAAAAGTCGACAGTGGATTCGAGCGCCGACTGATCCACACCGTCAAGGGCGCCGGCTACATCCTCGAGCTTCGCGACGACGAGTCCGACGCGGCGGGGAGCAGCGAGGGCGCGGTTGCGTAAGAGCCGGTTCCGGCTGTCGATCGGAGCCCAGTGGACGCTCCGATACGCGGCCGTGATGCTCGTCACCGCCAGCGCCTTCTCGGCCTACGTCTACGAGCGTGCCGAGCGCAGCACAGAGAAGGACGCCAAGACCCTCATCAAACTGCAGCTCGCGCAGACCTTCGAGTTCATCGAGCAACACGCGGACCAGCCCGAGCTGTGGCCCGCGTTTGCGCAGCGCCAGGTCGCCGCCGCCGACCCGGACCTGCGCCTCGGCATCGAGATCTTCGATCGACACGACCGGCTCGTCGTCGACGCCGGAAGCGCCCACGGCGCCGGACTCGTGCTGCCTCCTGAAGAGGGGCTCGGCGAGCTGCGCACGGTCGATCTCGGACGCAATTACGAGTTCCTGGCGCTCGCGCGCCGCGGAGACGTCGGATCGGTGCAGATCCTGGTCTACTCGCGCATCTTCGCGCGCTCGGCCGCGCGGGTTCGCGATGCCTTCCTCAGCGCCATGCCGGTACTGTTGTTGCTGACGGCCGGCCTCAGCTACTGGCTCTCCCGCGGGAGCCTGCGACCGATCAGCGCAATCACCCGCAGCGCTCAGCGAATCTCGGCGCATCAGCTCGACGAATCGATTCCGCGCACCGGCTCGGGCGACGAGCTGGACGATCTCGCGATGACGCTCAACGACATGTTGCGGCGCGTGCGCGAGGGCGTCGAGCGAATGAAGCAATTCTCCGCCGACGCGGCCCATCAGCTGCGCACGCCGCTGACCGCGCTCCAGAACGAGATCGAGGTGACGCTGACGAAGCCCCGGAGCGCCGAGGAGTACCGGCGCACGCTCGAGGACATGCTGGTCCAGGTGGACACGTTTACCGAGACGGTGAACGGCATGCTGCGCCTCGCCCAGTCTGAGGGCGGACTCGATCCGACGCATCGGGTCGCCGTCGAGATCGACCCGCTGCTCGAAGAGGTCATCGAGTTCTTCGTCGCGCTGGCCGAGGAGCGCCAGATCGATCTGTCGGTCACGGGGCACGCCGAAAGCGCCGTTCGGGGCGATCCGATCTGGCTCCATCAGCTGTTCGCAAACCTGATCCACAATGCCCTCGAGTACACCCGCGAAGGCGGCAAGGTCGAGGTGATGGCATCCGCGACGGACACCGAGGTGACGGTGTGCGTGCGCGACGACGGCGCCGGCATGAGCGAAGCGGACCGAGCCCTCGCGTTCACGCGCTTCCGGCGCGGCAGCGCCTCGTCCGCCGGGAGCGGAATGGGGCTGGGGCTCGCGCTGGCGCGGGAGATCGTCCGAGCCCATGCCGGCGCGATCGAGATCGACAGCGAGCTGGGCCAGGGCTCGACGTTCCGGGTCCGCCTGCCGCGGACTCGGTGACGCGGGTCACACTCCTCCCGGAAGCGGGACGCCGAACCGCCGAGGATGATCGAACGCGTCGCGAGAGCGTGGCCGGTCCTGGTCCTCGGCCTGCTGGCGTTGGTGGCGCCCACGCCGGCGATCTCCGCGGAGGCCGCGGTGTGCGCCGATCCGGCCGAGCAACAGGTGCTCGCCCTCGTGAATGCCGAACGCGCCGCCCTCGGCCGCGCGGCTCTCCTGCTCGACGTCCGTCTCACGGCCGCCGCGCGGCGGCATGTCGAGGATCTTCGCGCGGGCTGCTTCCTCTCCCACACCGGATCGGACGGATCGTCGGCTTCCCTGCGGATGGCGGAAGCCGGATACGGGGGCGGGCTCGGCGAGGTGGCGGCCGCAGGAAGCTGGCCGTACCCGCCGCAGCAGGTGGTGAACTCGTGGATGGCGTCATCGGGGCACCGCAACATCCTGATGGCCGCCGGCGCGAGGCATCTGGGGATGGCGTTCGCCGGGCAACCGCAGGGTTGCCTGCTCCAAGGGCACGGGTTCTTTGCAGGTGGATTCTGGGTCGGCACGACCGGCAGCGGAGCCGATTCCGCGTTCCTCGACGCGGCCTGTTGTCCGCAGCCGGGCGCTGAGCCGGTCTGCGTGCCCGAGCCGGCGACGATGGCCGGTGGCGCCGCCGCGTGGCTCGCGCTCGCCGGGCTGCGGCGGCGTCGTTCGGCGATACCCTGCGCGCCGTGTC
>CAYOHN010000091.1:0-11886 GCA_964403735.1 uncultured Spirochaetales bacterium
GATTCGCCCCCTGTCGTCGAGCCGCCGCCGGAGCCTTCTGCGGCACCGCGCTCGAAGGTCAGCGTGGTCATCGCGATCTGCCAGCCCTGGCCGAGCTCTCCGAGCTGCGCGTCCTTCGGCATCGGCGCCTGGTCGAAGATCACCTGGTTGAAGCCGCCTTCGCCGGTCATCTTGACGAGCGGCTGCACCGTCACACCGGGCGCGTCCATCGGGAACAGGAAGTACGAGATGCCGGCGTACTTGTGCGCGGCAGTGTCGGTCCGCGCGAGCAGGATCATCCACTTCGCGACGTGTGCGAGCGTCGTCCAGACCTTGTGTCCGGTGACGACCCAGCCGTCGTCCGTTGGTGTCGCAGAGGTCTGGAGGCTGGCGAGGTCGGAACCGGCGCCCGGCTCGCTGAAGCCCTGACACCAGATCTCCTCGCCGCTGAGGATCGGCTTCAGCAGGCGTTTCTTCTGTGCCTCGGTGCCGTACGCGAGGATCGTCGGACCGGCCCACTGGAGGCCGATGACGTTCACCATGAATGGCGCGCCCGCGCGGTTCAGCTCCTGCGACACGATCCGCTGGCGCTTGTCCGGGTCCGAGTGCCCGCCGTATTCGGCCGGCCAGTCGAGCCCGAGATAGCCGGCCTCGTAGACCTTGCGCTGCCAGTCGCGCAGGAACTCGAACTGCCGGTCCGACTCCACCTCGAGGAAGCTCTGCGGCAGCTTGAAGCCGGGATCGGCCGGCCGGTGGGCCGCGATCCACGCGCGGACCTCATGGCGGAACTCTGCGTTCTCGTGAGATTCGGTGGCCTCTTCCGGGCGGCTCATGGCGACTCCGACTGGCGGCTCGTCGGGATTGATTCCCGAGTCGAACGGAGGACCAGTATAGGCTAGTTTGACACGACCCGACCGCTCGGTCGGCCCATCTGCGGGAGGCGCGATGAACTTCGGATTTACGGAAGAACAGGAGCTGCTGCGCCAGGAGGTCCGCAAGCTGCTCGACGCGCGCGCGCCGATCCCCGAGGTGCGCAAACTCTCCGAGACGCCCGAGGGCTTCTCCCGAGATCTCTGGAAGCAGATCGGCGAGCTCGGCTGGCTCGGCCTGACGATTCCGGAGGCGCACGGCGGCGCCGGTCTCGGTTGGGTGGATCTGGTCGTCTTGCTCGAAGAAACCGGGCGCACGCTGTTCCCGTCGCCGCTGATCGCGACGACGCTGGCCGCCGCCGCGATCGCAGAGACCGGGAGCGCGGCGCAACAGGCCCAGTGGCTCCCGCGGCTCGCCGACGGGTCGGTGATCGGCACGGTCGCCGCGCTCGAGGCCAGCGATCGGCACGACAGCGAGGGGATCCAGCTCCGCGGTACGCCTGCCGCTGGCGGCTGGCAGCTCCGCGGCGAGAAGCGTTCGGTGCTCGACGGGGCGGCTGCGGATCTGCTGGTCGTCGCATTCCGCACCGGAGACGCCCCCGACGACATCGCGCTCGCGCTCGTCGAGAGTGGGGCGGCGGGACTCGGCATCGAGACCACGCCGAGCATCGACGCGACCAAGCGCGTCGCGCGCGCGCGCTTCGAGGGGGTGCAGGTCCCGGCGGATGCCGTGCTCGGCACGCCCGGCCGAGCCGCGTCGGCTCTCGCGGGTCTCGTCGATCGCGGCGCGCTCGCCGTCACCGCCGAGGCGATCGGCGCCGCCGAGGAGGCCGTGCGCCTCACCGTCGACTACGCAAAGGAGCGCGTGCAGTTCGGCTCGCCGATCGGGCGCTTTCAGGGTGTCAAGCATCCCCTTGCGGAGATGTACGTCGACGTCGAGAGCTTCAAGTCCCTGCTGTACTACGCCGCGTGGTGTCTCGATGAAGGCGACGCCGATGCCGCGCGCACGATTTCGATGGCGAAGGCATACGCCAGCGAAGCGTTTCCGCGCATCGGCATCGAAGGCGTGCAGCTCCACGGCGGCGTCGGATACACGTGGGAGTACGACATCCAGCTGTACCTGAAGCGCTCGAAGTGGGTGCGCCCGACGTTCGGCGACGCCGCCTACCACTACGACCGGATCGCCCGGATCCGGACGGAGGCCGCCTGATGGATTTCCACCTGACGCCGGAAGAGGAGGCCTTCCGCGGTGAGGTCCGCACCTTCCTCGACGAGTTGCTCCCGCCCGGAACCGACACGAACGACGCCGCCTTTCTCGCGCGCTGGTTCCACCGCGTTCGGGAGAAGCGCTGGGTCGGGTTCTCGTGGCCGCGCGAGGTCGGCGGCGGCGGCGGCTCGATCATGCAGCAGGTGATCCTCAAGGAGGAGATGGCCAAGCGAAAGGCGCCGCCGCTCGGGGCCTGCTTCATGGGACTCGCGTGGGTGGGTCCCGCCATCATCGAGTACGGCACCGAGGCCCAGAAGCAGCGCTTCATCCCGGACATCCTCGACGGCAGCTACCAGTGGTGCACCGGCTACTCCGAACCCGGTTCCGGCTCGGATCTCGCGTCGCTCCAGTGTCGGGCGGTCCGCGACGGCGAGCACTACGTCGTGAACGGTCAGAAGATCTGGACGTCGATCGCGATGTGGTCGAAGTGGATGATTCTGCTGGTCCGCACCGATCCGGCCGCGCAGGGCAAACACGACGGTATCACTTGCCTGCTCGTCGAAATGGGTTCGCCCGATCTCACGGTGCGCCCGATCCGCAACATGTCCGGCGGCGCGATCTTCGCCGAGGTCTTCTTCGACGACGTCCGGGTCCCGGTGGAGAACCGGCTCGGCGCCGAGGGCGAGGGCTGGAAGGTCACCGTCTCGGCGCTCGCGCACGAGCGCTCGTCGATCGCCGAGGTGGAGGGACTCCTGCGCAAGCTCGACGAACTCGTCGAGATTGCCCGGACCGCGACGAAGAATAGCCCGCGTGAGCCCTCTGGAACATTGCGTGAGCCCTCTGGAACATTTGGTGGGGCACTCGACGACGACGGCATCCGCCGCCGCATCGCGCGCTTCGAGACGCGGATCGCCGCGATGCGGATGAACGGCATGCGCTTTTTGACCAAGCAGCTGAAGGGCGAGCCGCTCGGCGCGGACACGTCGATCAACAAGCTCCACCGGGCGGCGCTCGAGATCGAGATGGGCGATCTCGCACTCGAGATCCAGGGCAGCGACGGGCATCTCGAGAAGGAGCGCGACGGCGGTCGCTGGCAACGCTTCGCGCTGTCGTGGCCGGAGGTCGTGATCGGCGGCGGCACACCGAACATCCAGCGCAACATCATCGCGGAGCGGGTGCTGGGGTTGCCGAAGGACTGACGGGGCTCCGCGTCGAAGCTCCCGCTCGTGGATCGCGGTGCCCATGCCGCTGTTGTCGTGCTCGGTGATCAAAGTCCCGAGTGGGCACCAGTTCGCATCCCGGGTCGATCAATCGCCCTCCGCCGGAAGATCCTCCTCGAGGAATACCGTCCGACGGTCGAAGTCTGCCCACCAGCGGAGCGAGGCGGAGCGGACCGCCTCGAAGTAAGCCGGTGTCTTCGCGCCGTGCTCGTCGGCGAGAGTCGCCACCTCCCGGCGGATTTCCTCGGCGACCTCGGGCCGAACCCGGAGCCGCAAACCGGCCCGTTCCGTGCGAAACACAGCCTCGGGCTCGGCCGAGTCGCTCTCGATCGCGAAGGTACCGCGTCCGATCGTCGCCCCAGTGCCCGCCTGGAGGCCATCGTTGAGGCAGGAGAGCGGCGGTTCGAAGCCAGCGTGGCTCTCGACGCGAAGCTCGTCGACGGAGGCGGCCAGGCGCTCCCGCGCGCGCACGCCCATCTTCGCGCCCAGGATCGACCATGCGCCCAGGTGGTGGTGGAACTCGTTCGTGAGCAGCGTTGCCTTCCACTCCTCCTCGCCGTGCCGCTCGAGGATGCGGTCGAGCCAGGGCCGGACGTCGCCGAGGACCTGATCCGAGTGCGCGGGAATCCGCGTCAGGACCGTCTGCGGACGGGGCGGGAGCCCGACGGAGGAATCGCCTTCTCCAGGAAGCACCGGATCGGCCGCCACGGGAGCGGCCCCCAGCGCGACCACGAGTAGAATCAGCTGAAGTCGACCTCGCACCGTCCTCCCTCCCGTCAGAACGAAACGCTCAGGCCACCCATCACACTCGCACCCGGCATCGGATAGCCCTGCTTCAGCTCGTAGTTGCTGTCCGTCAGGTTCTCGCCGGCGATGAACACTTCGCCGGCCACCTGCTGGGTCGGCAGCGGGAGCAGATAACCGAGTCGCGCGTTCAGGACGAAGTAGTCGTCGATCCGGGAACTCGTGCCGCTTCTCACGGTAGCCTGCAGGTAGTCGTCCACCCAGAGCCCATCGACGCTCAATCGGAAGCGTTCGAAGAAGCGATAGTTCAGACCGGCCGTGACCTGCCAGTCCGGCGCGTACGGCAGCGTGCCGGGGTTCGCATCGAGGTACGTGACACCGGCGAAGAGCGCCAGGTCCTCGACAGGTCGGACCTCGGCTGTCGCTTCGATGCCTCGGGTGCGGAAGTCCGGAACGTTCTGGAACGCGAAGGGCGGAGGCGGGGAGGTCTGGATCAGGCGGTCCTCGCCGTCGTCGAGGAACAACACCAGGCCGACGGTCGCGAGGCCGCCGAGTTCCTGCTGCACGCCGATCTCGAAGTGATCGAGACGCTCGGCCGTCAGGTCCGAAAGATCGGTCGAGAACGGCGCGATCGTGTTCAGCGTCTCGACATACACCCCCGGATAGTTGATCCCGCGAGACCAGTTGAAATGAAGGGTCGTGCCCTCGCGACCGATGACGAGACCTGCCTGCGGGCCGACGCGGTTCGAGTACTCGTCGTGGAGGAATCCCCGGATCCCCGCCGAGGGGATCACGAACCATCCCGCCGGCAGCTCGAAGCGGTGATTCACGCCGGCGTGAGGACCCAGGAGCAGATAGGACCGACGGTCGAAGTCGGCCGGCGGGGGCGGGTTGCCGCCCCGGCGGCGTACTTCCCCCCCGTACCGGTCGACATCGAGACCGACCAGCAGCTCACCACCCTGCCAGAGCGTCAACGTCTCGCGGGCGTGCACTCCGTAGTTGTCGTACTCGGTGAGCGTGTCCGTGCGCGCACCGATCGGAATCGAGTTGAACTGATCCGTCCACTCGAGGTCGCCATTGTCCCAGTAGCCCTTGATCGAGCCGCTGCCCCAGTCGTGCTCGTGCGAGATCGTGGCGATCGAGAGCAGGTTCTGGGTCTCGAAGCGGCCGTCGTTGAGGAAACGGGATCCGCGCGGTCCGGGGTCGTTGGCGTAGTTGTTGGTCCCGGAGAGCAGCAGGCTCGCCTCGACGTTTTCACCGATCCGGTAGTTGGCGCGTCCGAAGTAGGCCTGCAGCTCCCCGTCCGCGTTCCGGCGGTGACCGTCCGAGGTCCGGTAGCTCTGGACCAGGTACCAGTCGAGCGGACCGCGCCGGCCGCCGTGCTCTGCGGTCTGGACGAAGGTGGAGTAGCTCCCGCCGGCGAGCCGCAGGCGACCCGAATAGCCCTCCTCGGTCTGCCGCTTCGGGATCAAGTTCACCGCGCCGAAGGCCATGTTGCCGAAGCGCAGCGGTTCAGCACCCTTGTGGACATCCATCCGCTCGACGATGTCGACGCTGAGCAGGTCCATCAGCGGGTGAGTCCACACCCCGACGAAGACGGGAACGCCGTCGATCAGTGTCTGGATGCCGGCTCCCGGGCGTTCTGCGCCCATGCCCCGGATGAAGACCGCGCCCCCCGCTCCTCCTCCGAAGGAGCCGATCGGATTGTGACGTGAGATCACTACGCCCGGGGTTCGGCGCAGGGCCGAGGGGAGATCCTGCGCATTCAGGTCTTCGATCTGCCGAGCGGAGACACCCGTGATCTGCTTGCCGAAGCGGTCCACGCGGTTCCCGTCGATGACCGGCCGAGACACGCGCTTGTAGATCTCGATGTGCAGCGGCTCGCCGGCGTTGGCGGTGCCGTCCGCAGGGTCGGCCCCCTCCCTCTCTGCCGTGGTGTCGGACTGCGTCCGAGGCACCTCGGGTTCTTCTTGCGCGTCCGCCGAGGGCGGGCCTCCGGTCACGAGCAGCAGGGTCGCAACGGTCCCCGCAACGAAAATCATTAGCGAACTAATCATTTTTGGACCCGCCAATATACTGGCCGAGCAAGGGCCGTCCGGCAAGGGCAAAGCATTCGAAGGAGAGGAAGGCGGCAAAGACGGCGACTCTCACGTAGTTGACCGTCTTATCCGCGAAGCCGGGCTTCACCGCGTACGGGTAGCTGCCGGGGCTCCCACTGCGCGTGATCCCGCCCTGCGCCTGGGCGCCCATGTTCGTGTCGTAGAGCCCGAGCGGGTCGTCCTGCGCCTTCGCGTTCAGGAACTCCGCGTACTGCGCGTTGGTGACCTCGTACTTCGCGACGGAGTACTCGTACCCGACCGAGCCGCAGTTCGCGGCAACGCAGTTGCTGCTCGGCGTGTCCGCGGCGTTGCCGGGATCCCCCACGAACACCCAGTCGAGGTCGAGACGGCCGACATTCCGCCTGGCACTGCGTTCGCCGTGGCGCGGATGCAGGGGCAGATGAACCTGAACTCCAGCGTCGATGAAGTGCCAGTGACGGGCCGCGCCATCCTGGGAGCCGACGACGCCTTCATGTCGATCACCCTCCCCGAGCCGGCAGCGAGCCTCGGCGGGGTCGCCGCGTGGCTGATGCTGGTCGGTCTGGCGGAGCGACGGCGCCGATCCCGGCCGGGAGCGGCCGGCCGGTCGGGCGATCGGCACGAACCATCGCGCCCGGCGTGCGCAAGCGGAGCCCCGTGAACTCCTGACTGCACCTTCCGCATGCACGGGCAGAGTCCCAGATCGGCTCAATCGCCCGTGAGAGGCGGCCGATTGGTTCCGAGTGGGGAAGGGAATCGTGCTCCTGCTCGCGGCGCTCTACGCGCTGAATCGCCTCGTCTGCGGCGACGTCCGTCCGCCGGACGGAGTCCTCGCGCCGTCGCCACCGCTGCAGCAGACGGTCTCGGAGGAGCTGCATTGGACGATCGCGGATCACCAGCTCACGGCTCTGGCAAGCTACGAGATCGAAGCGCGGGTGCTCGGCACCGAACGCTACCGCTACGACCGCGGCGCCGCGCTCTCGCCGGTCGACTTCGCCGTCGGCTGGGGGCCGATGTCCGTCAACGCCGTTCTCGACACGCTCACGATCTCTCAGCACGGGCGCTTCTTCTTCTACCGGACCGCCGAAGCGCCGCTGATCGAGTTCGCCGAGATGGGGCGGCACGCCGCGAACATGCACCTGATTCCGGCGGACGAAACGGTCCGGCGCGCGTTGTTCGCCGTTCGCACCGGGCAGGTGGTCAGGTTGCGCGGATGGCTCGTCGCGGCTCAGGGTGCGGACGGCTTCCGTTGGCGCAGCTCGCTCACGCGGAACGACACCGGCGGAGGTTCCTGCGAGCTGATGCTCGTCGAGGGCGTCGTCGCTCACTGAGAGCGTTCGCGCGGAACGGGTCTTCGATCTGGTGCGTCTAGTCGCCGAGGGACGCTTCGCCGAGGCCTGATCGTCGAGCCAGGATGCTTCGAGCTTGTCCTACACCAGCAGCGTAGGCTCGAGATCCTCGGGCTTCTGCGCGAGATCGTCCGGCGTGAGGCGCGCGTAGATCTCCACGAGGTTCCCATCGGGATCCTCGAGCCACAGCTCGTGGAGGGGGGTCCCGCGCCAGGTCGTGCGCGGCGGCTTGCTCACCGAGAGGCCCGCAGACTTCGCGAGCTGGTAGGCGCCAACGACCGCCGCCTTGTCGGCGACGGCGATCCCGAGGTGATAGAGCGTATCGCGATGCAGCTCCTTGCCGTCGGACACCACGAGCACGAAGTTCGTCTGCAGCTCGGGCCGAACGAAGGTCGCATAGCGATGCGTCCACTCCTTCGGCTCGGCGCCGAGGAGCCAGGCGTAGAATCGGGTGCTCTTCGCGAGGTTCGTGACGCGCACGCTCGCGTGAAACTCGCGTGGATCCGGCCCGGTCGGGAGATCACGAAGCGCCTCCAGCACCTCGAGACGCCCCTGGATCTGCTCGCGTGCCGCCCGGAAGCGCGTCAGCATCTCCTCGCGCGGCATCGAGGGATCCTTGCTGGCCGGGTCTGGAATCGGCCAGTGCAGGCGCCGAGCCGCGCCGAGGAACAGCGGGCAGACCTCTTCCGCGCACAGCGTGATCACGGTATCGACTGTGGCCGGATCGATGGTCTGGACCGACTTCGACCGGTGCGCGCCGAGATCGATGCCGACCTCGCGTAGGACCTCTACGGCGTAGGGGTTGACCTGCGACGGCTCGCTGCCGGCGCTCTGCACGGAGACGCGGTCCCCGAAGAGCCTGCGCGCGAGGCCCTCGGCCATCTGGGAGCGCGCCGAGTTGGCCACACACAGGAACAGGACGCTGTCGAAGGGAAGTCCGGGCATGGAAGTCTCTTTGGCGGAGGCGAGAGGCGATGGCGATCAGGCGAGCTTCTCGAGTCGGACACGCGTGTCCAGGAACACCGTCGCTCCTCCGGCGGGATCGACGAGCGGCATCCCGGCCAGCTCGTCGTCGTTCCGACGCATGGCGTCGTTGACGCTGAAGCCCCGACTGAAGCGGCGAGGGTCGGCGCGGACGCGGTTCCCCGATGCGATCGGCTCTTCCAATCCGTGCAGGACGGGGCTGACGAACGTTCCGCCGGTCATCACCGAAGCCGCGTCCTCGATCTGGAGCGGACTGTTTCCCTGTTGTGTATGAGCGAAGTGGTGCGTTCCGGCGATCACGCCGCGGTGGCAGCGCGGGGAACGCCGCGCCAGGCCCTCGGCGCTTCCGCTCGGCGAGACGATCCGCACGCGATCGCCATCGTCGATGCCCAGCATGGCGGCATCCTCCGGGTTGACCTCGACGAAGTTGAGCGGGTGGATCTCGGCAGCCCAGTAGTCGTAGGCCGTGCGAGCCTTCGTTCGCGTCGCGAGCCGGAACGTCACGATACGGAACGGGTATTCGGCGTCGTCGGCTTCGAGCGACCGGCCGCGGCCGTCCACGGAAGGGCGGTACGTCGCGCCTCCGTGGTTCATCGTGCCGGTTCCCGGTTGCCGCGTGGTCGCGAGCACCTCGTGCCAGATCTGGAGCCCGACGGCGGCGCTCAGACCGAGTCCGCTCTTGAAGCGACCGCGCTCGTCCCATGCATTCTCCGGCGGCTCGAAGTAGCCGCCGCGCGCCAGCAGCGTACAGACTTGTCGCCATCGCGACGGAGGCAGGAGATCCCGGTGCTGCGCCACCGGATAGTTCCGCTCCACGAACGCGGTCTCCTCGGGCGACGCTTCCGGCACGCCGGTATTCGCAGCGAGGTTGGCGAGCGCGCGGACGTAGTAGTCCTCCATCCGGTGGAGCGCATGGCTCTTCCCATCGCTTCCCGCGATGGCCTCGGGTCCGTAGCCGGGCATCCCGAGGCGCTCGGCGACGTCGATGAGGAACGTCTCGAGCAGCATCGGTCGCCCGTCGGCGGTGCGCTCGGTGAGCGGCTCGACGGCCGGCGTGCGGATCCCGATGTGCGGGGCGGAACAGGCGCCGGCCATTTGCTCCATGAAACCGAACTGCCCGTCCAGGTACATCACGTCCGGGACGACGTAGTCCGCATAGATGCTCGTCTCGCTCACCGTCGTATCGACGGAGAGGAAGAGGGGGACCTGACCGGGATCCTTCAGCGTCTCGATGTACCGCGCACCGCCGGGGATGCTCTTGATCGCGTTGATGTAGTAGTAGATCAGGCACTTCGGGCGATACGGGTAGCCGGTCGAACACGCGGCGGCGGCCTCGGTCGTGATGCCGGCGTGGGTCAGCGGGTACCACGGGCGCGTGGCCGGATACGGATCCTGCCCGGCCGCCAGACGGCGGGCGTACTCCGTCGTGTCCTCGTACCGGACGGTGCTCTTGGCGCCGATCCGCGAGACGTGTACCCCTTCCGTCTTCGGGGCGTCCGCGACGGAGCTGAGATCGAAGAGGCCGGCCTTCCAGTCCGGCGCCTTCGCATTCTTGATGACGCCGCCCTTCCAGCCGTAGTTGCCGATGAGGGCGTTCAGCATCTGGATCGCGAGGCCGCTGTACAGGCCGTTGCTGTGCATCGTCGCACCGCGGTAGCACGAGGCGGTCGCCGTGCGGCCATGGCTGGTGAACTCCCGCGCGAGCCGGGCGATGGTCTCGGCGGGGACGCCGCAGACTCCCGCCCACTCGTCGATCGTGCGCGCGAAGGCCTCGTCGCGGAGCATCTGCCAGGCGCTCTTCACGCGAACGCCGTCGACGGTCGCGTCCACGAACAACTCCGCGGTGTCGGTGGCGTCGAAGCGGGCAGGGCCAGCGGGGGTCATCACCAGGGGAGCGTCTCCGCGGCGCAGGAAACGGTGCGCCTGCGGATGACCCTCTTCGACGATCACCAGATGCGTTCCGTTCGTCCAGGTCGGGTCGCCGTCCGCCTGCGCGGCAGCGAGATTGGGGTTCTCCATGAAAGCGCGGTCGTACCGCTCGTGCTCGAGAATCCAGCGGACCATGCCGAGGGCCAGCGCCGCGTCGGTGCCGGGTTGGATGGGCACCCACTCATGAGCGTAGTGCCGTCCATGGGGAACATACGGGTCGATGAGGACGAGCTTGCACTCCTTGTTCGCATGACGGTTGGCGAGAATGGGCGCCGACGTGTTCACTCCGGGCTTCCAGCCTCCGCCTAGATTGACACCGAAGAAGAGCAGATACGTACTGTTGACGATGTCGCCGAACAGCTGACTCGACGGGGCGGCCCCTTCGAGGTAGCGCCCGGTGAGCAGGTAGTTGGCGACATACCAGTTCATCTGGCACAGGTCGGTGTGGCTGACGTAGTTGGCCGAGCCGAAGGCCTTCATGAAGCGCTCGACGAACTCCTGCCGGCCCGGCTGAGCGCGCCCGGTGTTCCACACCAGTCCGTAGGCCTCGGGGCCGAGTTCGGGCTGCTCCGGGTCGATGGGGCCGAAGTGGCGGATGGCGCGGAGGCCCTCCACGTGGCGATCCTCCCCGATCTTCTCGAAGAGCCGCCCGCCCTCGACCACCTCCGTGACCAACTGCTCCCACGAGATCGGCTCGAAGTGGCCGGACCCGCGCGGGCCCGTCCGCTTGAGCGGGCGACGGATCCGGTAGGGGTCGTAGAGGTACTGGAGGCCGCTCACGCCTTTGAGGCAGAGGCTCCCGCTGGCGCGGAGGCTCTCCTCGACCGGCGTCTGATACGGGATCGGTTGGTTCATCGTCGACGCCGGGTGATACGGATTGCCGAAGAGGTTGCGGACCTGGCCGTCGCGAACGACGGCGCGATTGCCGCAGCGAGCGTCGCACGAGAGGCAGACGCTATGGACCACGCGGTCGGCCTGCGATGGCGTCGGACCCGGTACACGCGGGCGGTAGAACGGCCGCGCGATGGCCTTGAGCGTGGCGTAGCCGGCGACGGAGGCGAGGCCGGCCCCCGCCGCGATCCCGAAGAGACGGCGGCGATTCAGACGGACCACCACCGCGTCGCCGTTCGCGGTGCGGCCAGCGCCATTCCCGCCCTGCGCTCGTTCCTGACGCGGCCACGGCAGCGCGTACCACAGCAGGAAGCCCACGACGAACACCCAGAGAAACAGCCCGCCCGCGGCGAACACTCCCTCACGCCCGAGCCAGTGCAGCTCTTCGTGGACGAAGCCCTCGCCGGTGCGCGAGATGCTCTGGCCGCCGATGATGATGTTCCATCGGCTCAGGAACAGGCCGACGAGGGCGAGCAGTCCCCCCGCCGCGCCGAGTCGCCCACTCTGCCGCACCGACGCGGCGACGAGCACGACCACCGCGAGCAGTCCGCCCACGAGCAGTTCCCCACCGACGTATGTCACCGCGAACAGGTCGAAACTCAGCCGTCGCATCGCCGGCCAGATGAAGTTCTCGAC
>CAYOHN010000092.1:0-11789 GCA_964403735.1 uncultured Spirochaetales bacterium
AACTGACCGTCGAGCGTCTCGCCGGCGACCGCATCGAGGTCGAGGTGCAGGGCCCCCGGCCAGTGCCATGCGGCGTAGGCCGCGCGCGAGCGCAGGTCGAGCACCGTGGCGTCGTCCGGGATCCCGTCGATCGAGAGTTCGGGCAGCGCCATCGCGTCGAGGTCGAGTGCGCGCAGGTCGAAGCTCCGGCGCGCGGCGACCGCGTGTTCCAGGACCGCGGGATCGAGCTGCGCCTCCTCGGTCTGCACGGCCGCGACGTTCGACGATGTCGCTGGTCGCGTCGGCACCATTGCGCAGTACTCGTCCAGGACCGCGGAGATCGCCGCGCTGCCGATCCGTTCCGCGGCGCGGATGATGTCATCCTTGTTCATGCCGACGAGCGGGCGCAGGATCGGCAGCGAGGTCGCTTGCGAGATCGTCGCGAGGTTCGGCAGCGTCTGCGACGACACCTGACCGACGGCTTCGCCGGTGATCAGCGCATCGACGCGACGCCCCGGTCCCTCCGCGCTCCCGATCCGTTCCGCCGCCCGCAACATCTGCCGCTTCAGCAGCACCTGCCAGAAGCGCGTGCGGGTCCGCTCGCGGATCTCGGCGGCGACGGGCTCGAAGTCCACCGCGTGCAGCTGCGGGCCGCCGCCGTAGCTCCAGCGATCCGCCAACACCTTGGCCACGCGCAACGCTCCGTGCAGGTGCGTCCGCCCGCCGAGGTTGCAGAACAGGTAGTCGATGCGCACGCCGCGGCGCAGCAGCTGCCAGCTGGCGACGGCGGAGTCGAAACCGCCCGATAGCAGCGACAGCGCGTGCCCTTCGACGTCGAGCGGGAGCCCTGCCGGACCGGGCCACGTGTCCGTGCAGAAGTAGGCCTGTCCCTCGTGGAGCTCCACGCGGGCGACGAATTCCGGATGGTCGAGGTCGACGCCGGCCGAACCGGGCAGCAGCGCGGTCCCGAGTTCGCGCTCGATGTCCCGCGCCGATAGCCCGATCTGCGCGCGGTCGCCGACGCGGCGCGCGCGCACCGCGAAGCGGCGGCCGGCCACGGCGTCACGGAACTCCTCCCGGCCCGCCTCGATCACCTGCTCGAGCTTCTCCGCGGGGTGCACGCGCGCCACCGACAGCGACTGGACGCCGAACACGCGCGCCAGGACCTCCGGCGCGCGCGGGTCGTCGCTGGCGACGAAGATCCGACTGCGCGAGCGCGAGAGGTGCGCCGGGATGCCTTCGCTGTGCAGCGCGTCGCCGAGGTTTCTCAGCAGCTTCGCCTCGAAGCGGCCGCGCGTCGCCCGGGCCTTGACGGAGATCTCGCCCGAAAGGCGGAGCAGGACGAGCTGGGACGCGGGACCGGGCATGCGCGGACGGTACCGCTACCTTGGTGCGCATGCTGCGCTGGGACGGCCACGAGCTCGAGGCGGTGCTGCTCGATCTCGACGATACGATCCTCGACGGCCGCGCCGGCCTCGACGACGCCTGGGACCAGGTGGCGCGGGCGCTCGCCGAGCGTGGCGGCATGGTGTCATCCGCTGCGGTTCGTGCGCAGCTGCGCATCAGCAGCGACTGGTACTGGGACGACGAGGAGCGGCATCGAAGCGGCCGGCTCGATCTGCCTCGTGCGCGGCAGGCCGTGCTCGCGCACGTGCTCGAGAGTCTGGGTCGCCCGGACCCGGCGCTGGCCGCCGAGGTCGCCGAGACCTACACCGCTCTGCGCGAGGCGCAAAGCGAGCCGTTTCCGGGCGCCGTCGAGGCGCTCGTCCGGCTGCGGGTGCAGACGCAGGCGCTGGGTCTCGTGACGAATGGTGCGGCCGCCGCGCAGCGCGCGAAGATCGAGCGCTGGGGGCTCGCGGAGTACTTCGACGTGATCGCGATCGAGGGGGAGGTCGGCGCCGGCAAACCGGATGCCCGGCACTTCGGTCACGCGCTCGCCGCGCTCGGCGCCGATCCCGCGGCGACGCTGATGGCCGGCGACAACTACGCGTGTGACGTACTCGGTGCATTGCACGTCGGCCTCCACGCGGTGTGGATCGACCGCGAGGGTCGGCCCGGACCGCCGGTGCCTCCGCCGCGGCCGCACCGCACGCTGCCTTCGTTCGTCGCGCTGGTCGACGCGCTGGACCGATGAGCGTGGCGACGGGGCTGCGCACGGTCGCCGTCGTCGGCGCATCGCTCGCGGGGCTGCGCGCCGTCGAGGCGCTGCGCGAGCGCGGCTTCGACGGCCGGCTGGTCTGGATCGGCGCTGAGCCGCACGCGCCGTACGATCGGCCGCCGCTGTCGAAGCAGATCCTGCGCGGGGAATGGGAGCCGGAGCGCATCGCGCTGGCGCGCGGCGGTGTCGACGCGTTCGGCGCCGAGTTGCACCTCGGCGTGCGCGCGACGGGGCTCGATGCGGCGGCGCGGCGCGTGCAGCTCGCGAACGGCGAGACCATCGCCTTCGACGGACTGGTCATCGCCACCGGCGCCTCGCCGCGACGGCTGCCGAACCAGCCGCCGCTCGACGGCGTCTTCGTGCTGCGCACGCTCGACGATGCGCTGGCGATCCGCGCGGCGCTCGCCGGCAATCCGCGCGTGGCCGTCGTCGGCGGCGGCTTCATCGGCGCCGAGGTGGCGGCGAGCTGCCGGCAGCGCGGTCTCGATGTCACGCTGATCGAGGCGCTCGGCAATCCGCTCGAGCTGGCACTCGGCGCCGAACTCGGCGCGCTCTTCGCGGGACTCCATCGCGATCACGGCGTGCACCTCGAGACCGGCTCGCCGGTCGCCGCGCTCGAGGGCGCAGGCGGCGCAGCCGCTGGCCCTCTGGGTCATCGAGCAGGCGGCGCAGCCGCTGGCCCTCTCGATGACCCAGCGGGCCAGCGGCCGGGTCATGGGGCCGGCCGCGTCGAGCGGGTGCGGCTCGCCGATGGCCGCACGATCGCCGCGGACGTCGTCGTGATCGGCATCGGGGTACGCCCCGAAACGGACTGGCTCCAAGGTTCCGGTCTCACGCTGCGCGACGGCGTGGTCTGCGACGAACGCTGCCAGGCGGCGCCTGGCATCGTCGCCGCCGGTGACGTCGCGCGCTGGCAGCACCCGCGCTACGGCGAGCTGCGCATCGAGCACTGGAGCCACGCGGCCGAGCAGGCGGCCGCGGCGGTGGCGACGCTGCTCGACGGCGCGGCGGCGCCCGTCTTTGCGCCGGTGCCGTACGTGTGGTCGGATCAGTACGACGCGACGCTCGTCGTGGCCGGCCGGCCGCGTGCGGGAGACGAACTGCGCGTGATCGAGGGATCACTCGCCGAGCGCAGGTTCATCGCGCTGTTCGGACGCGCCGGGACCTTCACCGGCGCCGCGGCGATCGGCCTCGCGCGCCGTTTCCTCCCGTGGCGCCGCGCTCTCGCCGAGGGGCTCTCGTTCGACGAGGCGCTGGCGCGGGTGGCAGGCTGAGTTCGGCCGCTACCACAGCCCGAACGCGCAGCCGTCCTTGCGGCGATCGCTGGCGCCGACGAGTAGCCCATCGGCTTCCCGCGCGATCGCCTGGCCGCCCCCGAAGACATCCGCCATCGCCGCGCCCGGCTCGACGACGGCGTGGCCGCGCGCCGCCAGCGCGTCCCCGAGTCTCGTCATCGAGGCGGCGCCCGGCGCACCAGCGTCGACCAGCAGCTCCGGCGCTTCGAGCAACACCCTACGCCCACCCTTGTAGCGGAAGCGCGGCCGGTCGATCGCTTCCTGCGCATTGCAGCCGTGATCGACGACATTCGAGACGAAGCACAGATGCGCCTGCGGTTGGATGTCGCCGCCCATGATGCCGAACGCCATCCACGGCCGTCCGTCGCGGAGCAGCATGCCGGGCAGGATCGTGTGCGCCGGCCGTTTGTGCGGCGCCAGGCAGTTTGGATGCGCAGCGTCGAGCACGAAGCCCGCGCCGCGGCTCTGCAGCAGGATGCCGGTGTCGCCGCAGCCGATGCCGGAGCCGAAGCCGGTGAACAGGCTCTGGATGAACGACACCAGATTGCCGTCCGCGTCCGCCGCGCACAGGTAGGTCGTGTCGCCGCCGAGACCCGGCGGGACGCCGTCCTGCGCGCGTTCGCCGACGAGCGCGGCGCGCCGACGCGCGTAATCTGCGTCGAGCAGTGCGGCCACTGGCACGTCGACGTGCGCGGGATCCGCGAGGTATGCATCGCGATCGATCATCGCCAGCTTCACGGCTTCGATCCGGCGATGCCATTCGAGCGCCGAGCCGAGCGGCGCTTCTTCGGGATCGAAGCACGCGAGGATCCGAAGCGCTTGCAGCGCGGCGAGGCCGGGACCGTTCGGCGGCAGCTCGGCGACCTCGACGCCGCGATACGGTGCCGAGATCGGCTCCACCCACGTCGACTCGTGCGCCGCCAGATCGTCGGCATGGAAGCAGCCGCCCTCCGCTTCGGACGTCGCGACGATCGCCGCGGCGGCGGGCCCGCGGTAGAACGCGTCGGCGCCGCCGTCGGCGAGTTCTCGCAGCGTGCGCGCGAGGCCCGGCAGCGGCCGGAACCAGTCGCCGGCCCTCGGGGCGACACCATCGGGCAGCAGCGCCCTGCGGGCGTCGTCGTTGCGCAGCGCCCCGATGGCGGCCAGCAGCCGCCAGTAGTGCGCGACGAGCTCCGAGACCGGGTAGCCCTGCTCGGCGACGTGGATCGCCGGCTCGAGGAGCGTCGCCAGCGGCATCGATCCGTACCGACGGACCAGCGTGTCCCACGCGTGGACGACACTAGGAACCGTCGCGGACAGGATGCCCGCCGGCTCGATCGTCTCGAGCCCGCGGGCGCGGTAGAACTCGCGGGTGGCCGCGCCGGGTGCGCGGCCGCTCCCGTTGAGTCCCACGAGCCGGTCCTCGCGCGCCGACCACAGCAGCGCGAACGCGTCGCCGCCGAGCCCACACTGCATCGGTTCGACCACGGCGAGCACGGCCGCGGCGGCGATCGCCGCGTCCACGGCGTTGCCGCCCTGGCGCAACATGTCGACGCCGGCCGCGGTGGCGATCGGCACGCTCGTCGCGACGACGCCGCGTCGCGCGAGCACGCAGGAGCGCTCGCTTCGGAGCGCGTCGCGCGTGGATCCCCGGCGGGAGTTCAGCATGGGCGGACGATAGCCCCGGGGCCAGACCGGCACCGCCGGCCGCGCGTCGCGGTCAAGCGGTTCGGCTTCCTCGCCGATGGGACCGGACGCGGGCTGCGTGGCGAGGAGGTTCCATGGCGTCACGCGAAAGTCTTTCCTGGCTCGGCGTCGGGCCGGACGTGGGCGCGCGCTACCGCGTGGACGTCCTTCCCTGGGTCGAAGTCGGTGAGCACGGCGTCGGCTACTTGGCAGGCAATCGGCGCACCACGCTGCAATGGGCCAGCGTTCTCCATGCGCTTTCGGCACGGGTCGGCGAGCCGGAGGGCGTGTGCACCGTGATCTTCGATCTGGTCGTCGAACGCAAAGGCGACGAGTGCCAGGTCTGCCGCTTCGATGCCGATCCCGGTCCGGACGCGCAGCGCATCGCCGAGCGGATCGTCGCCGGGCTCGGGCGCGCGCGCTGTTCGCGCTCGCTGATCGAGGTGGCCAGTGACGGTCATCCGACCCGGATCGTGCCGGACCTCGACACCGTGGCCGAGAACGCATTGGGAGAGCTGGCGTTCTGGCGGCCGGATCCCGACTGATCGCCGGTTTCCCCGCCTGGCTCCCTTGCAGCGCCAACCAGCCGGCGCTGGAGACGAGGGCCAGGACCCCCGTCCTCGCTCCCAGGGCCATGCCGATTCCGTTCGCGACGGCAACGGCCAGCCGGCTGCGAAGGAATCGGCGCTCGCTGCGTCCAACGCGCCGTTGCGGGGTTCGTCGGCAAGTTCCAGACTCAACGGGCTTCCAACCGTTCACGCCCGCATTCCTCTGCAGAGGGGCGCGGCGGAACCGGGCCCTCGGAACCGGGCCCTCGGAGCCGGGCCCTCGGAGCCGGGCCCTCGAGACGGACTCTCGGGAAAGGTGGGGTACAAGGGTGGCGTTCGAGACCAGGTGCATCCGTTCTGGACTCTCCCGCGCGACGTTCGCGCTCGCATTCGTTTCCCTCGTCGCCGTCGGGTGTTCGAAGGATCCGGCCGAGGACGAGGCCGCGTACGGTGCCGGCAGTGGCATCGGCTCGAGCGAGTTCGACACCGGGACGGCAGGTGGCAGCAGCGACGCCTACGCCGAACCCGAGAAGGTGCGCGAGCTGGCGACGATCTACTTCGACTACGACAGCTCGAGCATCCGTTCCGATGCCCGTGCCACGCTGCAGGCCAACGCCGGCGCGATCCAGGGCACGCAGGAGTGGCGGACGGTCGTCATCGAGGGCCACACCGACGAGCGCGGGACCGAGGAGTACAACCTGGCGCTCGGCGAGCAGCGCGCCAATGCCACGCGTCAGTACCTGGCCGACCTGGGCGTGCCGTCGTCGCGATTGCAGGTGGTGAGCTTCGGCGAGAGCGCGCCGGCCGTGCAGGGAAGCGACGAGTCCGCCTGGCGCTGGAACCGCCGCGTGGAGTTCCGCGTCAACCGCTGACCACTCCGCGAGGGTTTCCTAGCGCACCGGGCCGGTCTTCTGGGGAGGTTCGGCCCCGTTTCTTTTGCCGGCGTCCGGCGCGGATGATACCGTCGTCCGCATCGCGATCCCGACACGGAACGATTCCAGCGCCGGACTCCGAGTCCGCCCCCGGCCCCCCCTGACCAGGAGACCCCCCGAATGTCCGTCCACGGCGGCAAACTCCTCGCCCGCGCGCTGAAGAACGCGCAGGTCGAGTGTGTGTTCACGCTCTCCGGCGGCCACATCATGCCGCTCTACGACGGCTGCATCGACGAGGGCATCCGCATCGTCGACGTGCGCCACGAACAGGCGGCCGTGCACGCGGCCGACGCGTGGGCGCGCTGCAACCCGGGCAAGATCGGCGTGGCGGCGATCACGGCCGGACCCGGCGTCACCGATGGCGTGACCGGCGTCGCCAACGCGTGGCGCGCGAACTCGCCGATCCTCGTCATCGGCGGCCAGGGACCGTTCGACAACCTGCGCCGCGGCTCGCTGCAGGAGATGGACCACGTCGGCCTGATGAAGCCGATCACGAAGTGGGCCGACGCTTGCTACCAGACCCATCGCATCGCCGAGTACGCGGAGCTCGGCATTCGCCATGCGGTGTCGGGCATTCCGGGACCGGCGTTCCTCGAGATCCCGATGGACGTGTTCATGGGGCAGTGCGAGTGGGCGGACGCGATGCTGCCGCCGATCCGCACCGCGCCGCCGCGTCTGTCCCCGGACCGCGCCGACGTGCGCGCCGCACTCGAGCTGCTCGCGCAGTCGCGCAAGCCGATGCTGATGGCCGGGACATCGGTGAAGTGGTCGCTCGCGAGCGCCGCGATGAACGCGTTCCTCGACGAGACGCAGATGCCCGGATACACCAACGGGATGGGCCGCGGCACCATCCCGCCGACGTCCCCGCAGTATCTGAGCCGCTCGCGCCGGCACGCGATGAAGGAGATCGATCTCATCATCCTGGCCGGTTCGGTGCTGGACTTCCGGCTCGCTTTCGGCAAGACGATTCCGGCGACGGCCAAGATCATCCAGCTCGACATGGACGCGACGCTGATCGGGCAGAACCGGCCCACCGACGTCGGCCTGATCGGGAACCTGGCCTGCTCGTTCGAGCTGCTGCTCGAGGAGATGAAGAACGCCGGCACCCAGCTCGACTTCTCGGCCTGGCGGGACGAGCTGCGCACCGTCGAGGTGGCCGAGGAGAAGAAGGTCGAGGCGGCGCTCGACAGCGATGAGTCGCCGGTCGATCCGCAGCGCATGTGTCGCGAGGTGCGCGACTGGCTGCCCAGCCTCGGCGATTCGATCGTGATCGGCGACGGCGGCGACATCGTCGCGACCGCGGCGAAGATCCTGCCGGTGCCGCGCGAGGGCGCGTGGATGGACCCGGGTCCGCTCGGCACGCTCGGCGTCGGCATGCCGTTCGCGCTGGCCGCGCAGCTCTCGCACCCGGATCAGCGCGTCGTCATCGTCTACGGCGACGGCTCGTTCGGCCTGAACGGCTTCGAGTACGACACCGCCGTGCGCTTCAAGCTCCCGATCATCGGCGTCATGGGCAACGACGGCGCGTGGGGTCAGATGATGCGGCCGCAGGGCGCCGTCTACGGCTGGGACCGGCTGCAGGCGACGCTGCTCGAGTACACGCGCTACGACAAGGTCGTCGAGGCGCTCGGCGGGCACGGCGAGTACTGCGAGCGGCCCGAGGAGATCCGGCCCGCGCTCGATCGCGCGGCCGCCTCCGGCAAGCCGGCGCTCGTGAACGTGAAGCTCCGTCAGGATCGCCAGTACAAGGGCGGGATCTACGTCTGACATCGCCACCAACAGCGGGCAGATCGGCGCGGTCTCGGTCGCGCCGGTCGTGCAGGACGCCGCGGCACTCGGCATCGATCTCGCGGCGCTCGCGCCGTGGCTCGAGCGCACCGGGCCGGTGGCGATCGTCGACCTCGAGACGACGGGCCTCGCGATCCACGACGGTGCCGAGATGCTCGAGTTCGGCGCCGTGCTGCTGGAGCCCGGCGCGCCGCAGCTGCGCACGCTGTCGACGTTGGTCCGGCCGTCCGAGCCGGTGCCGCCGGCCATCGTGCGGCTCACCGGGATCCGCCCGGAGGAGGCTGCGGCGGCGCCAGCGCTGGCCGACCTCAGGGCCGGGTTTCGCGAACTCCTCGCCGAGCGGATCCTCGTCGCGCA
The DNA here is from genome assembly GCA_964403735.1 of uncultured Spirochaetales bacterium. Classification (GTDB taxonomy): domain Bacteria; phylum Myxococcota_A; class UBA9160; order UBA9160; family PR03; genus CAADGG01. The sequence goes on from CAYOHN010000092.1 coordinate 8,723, forward strand.
CAACGCCGATTTCGAGCGCCACTTCCTCGCGCATTTCGTCGGTGGCGGGCTCGAACACGCGCCTTACCTGGACACCCAGGATCTCCTGGCCGTCACGCATCCGGACGCGCCGGACCTGCGGCTCGAGACCTTCACGCGCGGTCTGCTCGACACCGAGGAGCGACATCGCGCGCTCGACGACGCGCTGGACACCGCGCGCGTGCTCTCGCGCGTTGCGCAGGGAGGGGTCGGCACGGGGACGGACGATCGCGCCCGGTCGGCGCGGCGCTATGCCGCCGCGCGGGATGCCCTCGAGAGCTTCGCGCCGGAGTCCCCATGGCTCGCGCTGCTCGCGAAGCGAGACGCGGCTGCGGTCGCCGTGGCGTCCCCGTTCGTCGTCGTCGGGGAGACGCGCGAGGCTCCGGTGGCGTTCGACGAGGATGCCATCGCAGCGGCGCTGCGCGACGGCGAGCGCGGCCGGCGACACTGGCCCGGCTATCGCGTCCGCGAACCGCAGGTGGAGCTGGCGCGGCGTTTCGTGCGGCTGTTGCGCGAAGGCGGCACGCTGCTGTGCGAGGGCGGCACGGGCGTCGGGAAGTCGCTGGCGTATCTCGCGGCGGCGATTCCGTTCGCGATGGAGCGCGCCGAGGACGGCGCGCGCGTGGGCGAGCGGTTGCCGCCGGTCGTCGTCTCGACGCGCACCAAGCTGCTCCAGGACCAGCTGCTCGCGAAGGACATTCCGACGGCGGCGCGGTTCCTCGGCTGGCCGGCGCTGCGCGCGCTCTCGATCAAGGGCCGCGCCAACTACGTGTGCGAGCGGCGCCTGCTGTCGGTGCTCGCCGAGGGGCACGAGCCGCGCATCTTCGCCGAGGATCGCTTCGCGTATGCGGTACTCGCGGCGTGTGCGGCGACGCGGCCGCATGGCGAGGTCGGCGCGATCGGCGCCGCGTGGCTGCGCCGGCAGCCGCTACTCGGCGACCTGCTGCGCCGATCAGTGGCGGCGCGCGCCGAGCACTGTTCCCGAGAACAGTGTGCGCAGCATCCCGGTTGTCCGCTCGGCCAGCGACGCGCGGCGCTCGCGCAGGCGCATCTGGTGGTGGCCAATCACGACCTGTTGCTGCGCTGGCCGCCGGACTATCCGCCGTTCGCCCATGCGATCGTCGACGAGGTCCACGAGCTGGCCGACGTCGCCGACGAGGTCTACGCGCTCGCGGTGCGCCCCGAAGAAGTGCTCGATCGCATCGACGACGTGTTCGGCCGGCCGGATCAGACCCGCGGCGCGGACTCGCTGCTGTCGGCGTCGAAGCGACGGTCGTTGCGCAAGGACACCGTGGCGTGGCGGCGCGGGATCCAGCAGGAGCTGGCGGCGCTCGGCCGCGCGCTCGAACCGCTGGCGAGCGAGTGGGGCGAGGTGCAGGTGCCCGAGCATCCGCCGGCGACGCTCGAAGCGGCGGCCCGCGCGGCGGGGCTCTCCGCCGAGCGCATCGAGGCCGTCGCGAGCGAGATCGACGCGCTGGCCGAGCCGGACGCGCCGACCACTGCGCTGGCCCGCGTGCCCGCGGAGCTGCGCGGGGCGGCCGCTGCACTGCGCCTCGCGTTCGCCGGCGCGGAGGACTCCGTGGCGGCGTTCGAGGGCGTCGACGCGCCGTGGGACCGCTGGCGACTAGTGGTGCGGCTGGTCTCGCCAGGGGTGCCTTTTCGCGAACAGTTCCTCGCGCGGCTGCACGCGTTCGCGGGGGTGTCGGCGAGCGTCTTCGTGGGCGGCGATGCGTTTGCCGCGCTCGGAGAGCTGGGTCTCGGCGTCGGGCCGGAGCGCCGCCGCGGGCCTGCGGCGGCGGCGGACGAGCCGGACGTGCTCGAGCGACTCGATACGGTTTCGGTCCCGAGTCCGTTCCCGTATGCAGAGCACATGCGCGTCGTGGCGTTGCCGGACCCCGGCGATCTCGTCGGCGAGACCGCGGCCGTGCTGGCGGAACTCGCCCGACGCCTCGGCGGCCGCACGCTCGGTCTGTTCACGAGCCTGCGCCGGATGCAGGACGTGGCGGCGCAACTGGCCGAGGACCTGCGCGACGACGGCATCGAGGTCCTGACGCCGCGGCGCGCCGCCGACGACCCGAACGCGCTGGTGGCTCGCTTCGCCAACGGCGGAGCCGTGCTGCTGGGCGCACGCCGGTTCTGGCAGGGCCTGGACCTGCCCGGCGATCAGCTCCAGGCCGTCGTCATCGAGAAGCTGCCGTTCGAGGTGCCGACGGAGCTGCGGCGGCGCCGCGAGCTGCGGCTGAAGCGTGCGGGGATCGATGCCTTCGGTCGCTACACGCTCGGCAAGATGCTGTTGAACCTCAAGCAGATGGTCGGGCGCCTGATCCGCAGCGAGGACGACCGCGGCATCGTCGTGATCGTCGAGGGCCGCAGCGACAAACGCTACTTCCGCCGCCTCGGCGAAGCCCTCCCCCCCGGCTCCCGCGTCGTCGTCACCGACCGTCGAGCCCTCCCCAACCTCCTCGCCGAGGTCGGCATCCCCGACCCCTGACCCCGTCGACAAAGAACCCGTCAACCAAGGGGCCGGGTTGAATCGTCAACTTTTTCGACGTCGCGCTAGGGTTCTGTCTCAGAACCTCACCTGCACTCGATCGCGCGGAGGGACGACCACCAAGATGGCTCGCATTCTCGTCGCTGGTTGTGGCTACGTCGGGAGCGCTCTCGCGCGCCGCCTGCTGGCGGACGGGCACGCCGTCATCGGTCTTCGTCGCCAGCCGGAGAAGTTGCCCGCCGGCGTCCAGCCCATCGCGGCGGATCTGAGCGATCCGGCGGCGCTGCGCTCGGCACTGGCCGAGGTGGAGCACGGTGGCATCGATGCCGTGGTATACGCCGCGGCAGCCGACCGCGGGGATGCCGAGTCCTATCGACGCATCTACGTGGATGGTCTGCGCAACGTCGTCGAGTGGGCCGGCGCGCAGGGGATGCGTCCCCCCCACGTGCTCTTCACGTCCAGCACCGCCGTCTACGCGCAGAGCGACGGGGAGTGGGTCGACGAGAGCAGCCCGACCGAACCGACGCAGTTCAGCGGAACGCTGATGCTCGAGGCGGA
>CAYOHN010000093.1:0-3880 GCA_964403735.1 uncultured Spirochaetales bacterium
GGGAGATCCCGGTCACGATCAAGTTTCGCATCGGGATCGACGCCCGCCACGAGACCTTTCTCGATGCCGGACGCATCGCCGAGGACGAGGGCTGCGCCGCGGTCGCGCTGCACGCGCGCACCGCCGCCCAGCTCTACGACGGCGAGGCCTCGTGGGACGCGATCGCGCGCCTGAAAGACGCCGTAGGGACGATTCCGGTGCTCGGCAACGGCGACATCTGGGAGGCGCACGATGCGCTGCGCATGATGCGCCGCACCGGCTGCGACGGTGTCGTCATCGGCCGCGGCTGCCTCGGCCGGCCGTGGCTGTTCCGGGACCTCGCGGATGCATTCGACGGCCGGACGCCCCAGGAACCGCCGGCGCTGCGCGAGATCTTCGAGATCATGCGCGAGCACGCCGGGCTGCTGTGCGCCTGGTTCGGCGAGACGCACGGGATCCACGGCTTCCGCAAGCACGGCTCGTGGTACACCAAAGGGTTCCACGGCAGCGCGCGGCTGCGCCCGCTGTTGATGAAGATCGAGACTTTCGCCGAGCTCGACGCAGTGCTCGCGGCGCATGTGACCGATGAGCCATTCCCGACGACGGCGCTGCGCGTGCCGCGCGGCAAGACCGGCGGCACGCAGCGCGTCACGTTGCCGGAGGGCTGGCTCGACGACCGCGACGATCCGACGCCGCCCGGCGTCGCAGCCGAGGACGAGAGCTCCGGCGGATGAGCGAGGTGCGGCCGCCCGACAAGCGCGCCCGCGACGAGTGGCTCTCCGGAGCACCGCCCGCCGATCCGCTCCCGCCGCTGCGCGCGTGGCTCGCCGAGGCGCGGGCCGACAGCGGTCTCGCAAACCCGGATGCGATGCTGCTCGCGACCGCCGGCGCCGACGGCCGGCCGACCGCGCGCGCGGTGCTGTGTCGCGCGGCAGATTGGCAACAGGGATGGCTCGGCTTCTACACCAACCAGCACAGCGCCAAGGGGCGCGCGCTGGCCGAGCGCCCGCTCGCCGCGCTGACCTTCCACTGGGACGCGCTCGGTCGCCAGGCGCGCATCGAGGGCCCCGTGCGCGTGGCGCCGGCCGCCGATGCCGACGCGTACTTCGCGACGCGGCCGCGCGGCAGCCAGCTGGCCGCATGGGCGAGCGAGCAGAGCGAGACCGCCGCGTCACGCGAGGAACTGGAGGCGCGTTACGACGCCGTCGCAGCCCGATTCGGCGCGTCCGACGCGGCCGGTGCCCGACCGGTGCCCCGTCCCCCGCACTGGGGCGGCTACCGCGTGTGGATCGAGCGCGCCGAGCTGTGGGCCGCGCGACCCAGCCGCCTGCACGACCGCGTCGAATGGCGGCGCCCACTCACTCCCGATGGCGACGGCTTCCGCCCCGGACCGTGGCGCGCGCGGCGTCTGATGCCCTGAGCGGCTGGGCGCGTCCCGTCAGAACGAAACGCCGAGGATTTTCGTGCGCTCGAGATATCCGTCTCGAAGACGCGTGACGATGTCGAACGGCGGACCGGCTCCGATGCCCTGCCCGTCGAGCGAGCGAACCGGCACGATGCCGGCGCCGGTGCCGGTCAAGAAGACCTCGTCGGCCGCGAGCAGATCGGTGCGGGACAGGGAACGTTCGGCGGCGCGTAGCCCGAGTTCCGGCGCCAGCTCCAGCACGGTGCGGCGCGTGATGCCCTCGAGGCAGCCGTCGGTCGGCGGCGGCGTCCACAGATCGCGCCCGCGCAGCGCGAAGACGTTGGCGACGCTCGCCTCGGCGATCGTGCCCGTCGCGTTCAACAGCAGCGCCTCGTGCGCGCCCTGCCGGCGCGCTTCGAGCTTGGCGAGCGCGTTGTTCAGGTAGTTGAGGCTCTTCACGCGCGGATCGATGACGTCGAAGCCGGGCCGCCGCCAGCTCACCGTCGCGAGATCGAGGCCCGCGGCGAGCGTCTCGGCCGGGAAGAGGACGGCCTCGGCCGCGATGCAGAACACGCGCGGCTCCGGGCACGTGGTCGGATCGACGCCGAGCGCCCCCTCGCCGCGCGTGAGGATGAGACGCACATACGCGTCGTCGCGACCGAGCGCGCGCAGCGTTGCGAGGACCACCTCTCGCAGCCCGGCTTCGTCGAGCGGAGGCGCCAGCGCGATCGCGCGAGCGGACACGCGGAGGCGCGCCAGGTGATCCTCCAGTCGGAATACGCGTCGGCCGAACGCGCGGACGCCCTCGAACACGCCGTCGCCGTAGAGCAGCCCGTGATCCGTCACCGGGACGCGCGCGGCGTGCCCTTCCATGACTTCGCCGTCGATCCACACCTTCATCCCGTCCTCCCTTCGAGCGCCGCGCGGATCCGGTCGGCCGCTTTCTGCAGACGACGTGCGATGCGCGCCTCGTGTGCGACGGGAAGCCGCACCGCTGGCGCGGCCAGCGCGACCGCAGCGAGGAGCTGCCCGCCGTTCCACACCGGCGCCGCCACGACGGCGAGGCCGGGAATCCACTCGTCGCGGCTGCGCGCCCAACCGCTGCGGCGCACGCGCGCGAGCTCCTGCTCGAGCGCGCGGCGCGCGGCGACTCCGCGCGGCGGAGTCGCCGCCGCTACACACTCCGGTGCGAGTGCGAGATGCAGCCGGCCCGTCGCGGTGCCCGCAACGGGCACCTCCTCTCCGACGCGAGGCGCCGCGCGCAGGAAGCCGGTGCCCTCCACCTTGTCGAGCACCACGATGCGCGCGGCCCGCGCCGCCGCGAGGAACAGCGTCTCCCCGTTCGCGCGCGCCTCTTCTTCGAGTAGCGGCCGCGCCGCCGCGACGACCGGCTCGCGATCCAGCACGCCGAGCCCGAGCGCGACGAGCCGCAGCCCCGTCCGATAGCGCCCCTGCTCGTCCTGCTCGACCAGCCCGCGCCGCGCCAGCGCCGCGAGCAACCGGTGCGTCGTCGACTTCGGCAGCGCGAGCCCCTGCGCGATTCCCGTGACGCCGAGCGCACCGGTACCGTGAAGGTGCAACAACACATCGAGGGCCTTCTCGACGCTGGTCGTGCTGTTCATCGAAGCCTCGGAATTCTCGTTGTTCCGTATTACAGAACACTCTCCCGTCTTACGGGACGGTACGTCGATGCGTGCGGTGCCGCCAGGTGTCCGAGAAGCTCGCCAAAGTGCCCCGATTGCGGCCCCCACGCCAGAACCATACGCTGCGCCGTGCTGGAGGCCGCGGATGGGCGATTTCGAAGTCGATACACGCGTCGACGGCGATGCGGGTCGCTACCGGGCCACGGTCTCCGAGGACTGGAGGATCTGGGGTCCGAACGGCGGCTATCTCGCCGCGATCGCGCTGCGCGCCGTCGGTCGCGAGGCGGCGATCCCGCGGCCCGCCAGCTTTCACGGTCACTTCCTGGCGGTCGGACGCTTCGACGACGTCGAACTCGAGGTCGAGGCGATCCGCAAGGGTCGGCGCTCCGAATCGTTCCGCGTGCGCATGCTCCAGGACGGAAAACCACTGCTCGAAGGCCTCGTGCGCACGGCCGCCGAGGTTCCGGGGCTCGAGCACGATGTCGCGCCGATGCCGGAAGTGGCCTCGCCGACACAGCTGCGCAACATCGAGCAGATCGTCGAGGACTACGGGCTCGAGGGTCGGCCCCCTCACCGCTTCTGGGACAATCTCGAGGACCGCCCGCTCGATCCCGAACGGTACGCGGAGCCGCCGCGACCGCGGCTTCCGGTCTGGCGGCACTGGTACCGCTTCCGCCCGCGCGCGACCTTCGACGACCCGTGGACCGACGCCGCCCGCTCGCTGCTGCTGATCGACACGATGACGTGGCCCGCCGCCGTGCAGCCCCACGGCGCCGAGCCGGGCTACACCGCGCCGAACCTCGATGTCACCGCGTGGTTTCATCGCAGCGCACCCGGCGAGGAGTGGCTGCTC
>CAYOHN010000093.1:3890-11546 GCA_964403735.1 uncultured Spirochaetales bacterium
CGTCACCCGTCGCGGAAGCCGGCCTGATGGGCACGACGGCTCGAATCTGGGCGGCCAGCGGCGCGCTGCTGGCGAGCGGCGGCGCGCAGCTCTTCTGCGTCCCGGTTTGACCGGCGTCCCCACCGGACCCAGGCAGCCATCGAACCCGGCGAGCCTGCAGTGGCTCGCAGCGGTTCGAGGAACACGGCTACTCGACGTTCCCCCGGCGCCGACGACGGGCTTCGAGCGCCTCGACGAAGCTGTCGAGCGTGCGCCGCATGCTGTTGAAACGAAAGTACGGATCGTCCTCGCCGTCTGCGCAGAGCAGTGCGTAGAGCGCGCGCTCGCGATCCGCCGGGAAGGTTCCTTCCTCGGGGAGCTCGATCCCCAGTCGGCGCAGCCGGGTCGAGGCGATCGAGAGCGTGAGCGCCTCCGCGGAGATTCGGTTCCGGGAAAGATCTTCGACACCGCGGCGCACCAGCTCCGCGCCGGGCAGGCCCTCGAGGTCAGCCATCCAGAGGCTCCACGAACTCCCGGACCCGCCGCGCAAACGCCGTTGCATCGAGTGCCGGGTAGCGCACCAGCTCGGCGACGATGGCGTCGAGACCCGCGGTCAGATCTGCGGGCGTCACGAGCCGATGCTCCAACATCGCGCGGACATCCAACAAGTCCCGATCGTGCCCGCGAGCGAGCTTGGCGAGTGCCTGGCTGACGGCGTCGAAGTGGAAGAAGTCGACCTGGCCGTGACGGGCCACGAATCGCGAGCGCTCGCGCCAACCGGGAACCGGTGGAACGAATTGGTCGGGCGAAGCCAACTCCACGTTGACATCCAGTGCCTCCTTCAACGCTGCGATGACCTCGAAGGCGCCGGCCGGCTCGGGGTCCAGCTTCAGATCGATATCCACCGTCGAGGCGCGCCAGCCGAACAGCAGCGCGGTCGCCCCGCCCGTCAGGTAGACGCGCCCCGGCCCCCGCGCACGGCGCCCCAGTTCCGCCAGGAACCGCTCCAGCTTCGCCCGGTCGACGGGATCGCGCATCGCCGAGCACAGTACCGCAGCGGCGGCGAGCACCGAAGCGAGGCGGGGACCTTGACGCAGACCTCCTCTACGCGGCGCCTGCCCCTACTCGATGACGTTCTCCTCTCCATTTCCGTTCACACCAGTCGCTGGCGCGGAGTGAATCGCCGCCACGGCGTCGAGATCGAAGCCGGCAGACGTGGCGCCGAATGGGTCTCCGGTCCAGAAGTCCGGGTCGCGGATCCGGACGAAGCGTGCCCAGGCCAGCCCCACCTCCGCGAGGTCGAAGGAGTCGCCGCCAGCCCCCTCTGGATCTGGCAACGGGTCGCTGGAGACACCGATCAGCGCGGCCAGCGGAACATCGGTGGGAATCGAGGCATGGGGAGTCTCCGGCTGGTCTGCGTGCGAGAGCACGGGAAACACGCCCGCGCAGCCTGGGTAGTAGCTGCCCGTCGCGGGCTCCACGACGAGCTGGCACGAAAACTCGTGCCACACCACGCCGTCCTCGCTCACCGCCACGAAGGCTGGATCGGCGAAGGGCCGCTCGATCGTCAACGTGGCCGGATTCTCGACCAGGAAGGCGTTCTCGAACACCGTGAAGTCCGGACCCTCCCCGTCGACGATCACGTTGTCGTCGAAGCGCAGCACGATCTCTCCTCCGAAACCGAGCGAGAACACGTCGAAGCTGCCCTGCAGCAGCCCCCCGCCGCGCGGGGGACCGAGCACGATTCCCGGCAGGAAATCCGGCCCTGGGAAGCCGCCGAACTCTCCGGCCTGAACGGAGACGACGCCGTCCGCGTAGGGATCGCCGAGCGCCTCGAAGAACGCGGAGCGTTCGCTCCAGGATCCGCTCGCGGTCTGCACGCCCAGATTCAACTCGTTGGTTCCGGGCAACACCATCCCATCCCAAACATCTGTCATCCGCACGGCATGCCAGCCGTCGATCGCTGCACTGATCTCGGACTCCGCCGTGATGTCGTGGCCGTTGAGCTTCACCGCGAGAGTCGAGAGGTCGGCGCCCTGCCGCACGCGAACCTCGATATCGAGCGGCATCCACGTCACCTCGGCGCCGGGAAGCGGGTACACGAACCCCAGGACCGCTTGCTTGCACGCGAAGACGATCGCCAGCGCTGGCGCCAGACCGAGCAGCATCCACCGGCTCATCCGCGCGCTCATCGCACCACTCCGCGCCTGCTCCGACCCAGCAGCGCGACACCGATGGCAACCAGTCCGAGCGTCCCCGGCTCGGGAATCGGCACCAGCTGGAAGACCGAAGGCGTTCCCGGGAACCCGCCATCGAGAGCCCAGAGGGTGCCCCCGGCCTCGAAGAGTCCGGTCGCGAAGCCGAAGCCCGTCGCCACGGTCGTCGTCTCGCCGGTCAGCGGATCGATCCGAACGAGCGAGTCGCCGGCCGTCGCGAGCAGCGAGCCGTCGCTGGCCAACTCGAGGTCGAACATCCCGGGGAGGCCGCTGACGAGCAGGCTCGCGACCCCCGTGCCGGGCAGCGGCACGGACTGGACGCTGCCGTCGGGGTTGAACGCCGCATCGAACGCGACCTCTCCGAACCAGAGCGTCGCCGCATCGGCGGCCAGACCGGCCGCGAAGCCGGCCGTCGACTGGAGCACCGTCACCGTTCCTGCACCGAGCGCGATGCGCAGGACCTCGTTGGTGACGGCATCCGTGGCGAACAGACTGTCACCGGTCGGATCACTCGGGTCGAGCTGGATGTCGGCGACGCCCGGCAACGAGCCCGCCGGCAGCAGCGTCAGACCCGCGGCGGCGGCCGGCGTCGGAAACGCGCCGAGCGGCGCCGGGATCCCGAACACCGTGTCGCCCGTCACCGCGCCGGGCGCCTCGAGTGCATTGTCGGAGACCAACAGCCGGTCGTTGACGGCGTCGTAGGCGAAACCACCGAGGCCCTGGAAGCCCTGCGCGATCACGGTCGTTCCGCTGCCGTCGATGCGCAGCACCGATTGCTGGCCGCCGACGAACCCGGGCCCGACGCCGACGAACAGCGCCCCGCCAACGACCACCACGTCGCCAGCTGCGAAATCCGGCACTGCGATCTCGGTGACGACGTAGCTCGGCGCGATCAAGGCCGCCTGCGTGGCGGCCGGAGCTGCTGCCATCCAGGCACATAGCACCAACGCGAGCCTCCAGTGGATGTTTCTGCGCATCATTCTCCCTCTCCTGTCGTTTCGAGCCGATGCGCTCGCCGCGCCCCATGCACGGCGAGCGTCACCAACGTCAGCAAAGCCACCCCACCGGGCGCGCCGGGTTCCGGCACCGGAACCGACAGCGAGCACGCCAGGCCTTCCGGCTGGCCCACGAGCACGGCCAGCTGGTTCGTCCCGTCGGCAGCTGCCCGGACACGCAACGCGCCCGGCGCCTGCGGGAGCCCCAGCGACGCCGGTCCGACCGGAGCCACCAGGGCAATCGTGTCGCGCACCTGGAAGGCCGAGGTTGGCAGCGGGGTCTCGAGCCCGGAGCTGGTGGCCACGGCGATCTCGGTGATCGTCCCATCACAGAAGTCTGTCGCATACGCGCGACCTGCGGCGCCGAACTCGACGCCGACGACGAAACCCGCGCAAGTGGACGGCGGCGCGCCGTTCGGGAGCGCAGGCAGCTCGAGCGGCTGCGCCGCATCGAAGATCGCCGCGGCGGGCCCGTCCTGGCCGTCGAGGCGGACGAACGGCGCGTCGATCTCGAGGTCATCGAGCGGTGCCAGATCCACCGCAACCACCCGACGAGCGATCGAGGAACCGATCATCGCGACCCGCCCGCTCGGATCGATGCCGAGACGCTCGAATGACAGGCCCGCCAGACCGAGCGGAATCGTGGCGATCACCCGCAGCTGTTCGGCGTCGATCACGTCGATGGCGGCATCGCTGAGCGCCGCGCCGCCTGCCTCCCGGAACGGCGTGCGGGGATCGTCCGTCACGAGGCCCAGTGCGCCGCTGGCACCGACCAGGACCAGCGCGCGGCCCGACGGCGTCGTGTAGGAAGTCACGTGAGTCGGGTTGAAGGCCGTGGTGAGCAGCGCCGGCACCTCCGGATGCGGCGCTGCGGCGAGGGGAGCCGCATCGAGATCGAAGACCAGCACGGTCCCCGGCAGAAACTGCGGGTCGAGGGTCCCGACACCGGCGCCGAGATTCGAGGTGCTGACGAAGAGACGTCCGGCGGCAACCGCAGCGCCGGACGTGAAGCTCGTGAAGTAGCTCGGCGCGCCCAGGCCGCAGTCGCTCGCGACGGGATCCCCGCGCGAATCGAGCATGCCCTCCGGCACAGCGACGCACATCCGCGTCGATAGTGCCTGACGATCGGCGCTGCTTCCCGGCGCGGGCAGATTCGGGAACGTCCCCGGGGCCACCGTCGCCGGCGTCGAGACGACGCCGGCCTGCAGCGCGCCGGTCGCTGGATCGACGAAGGCGACGCCTTCGCACGAACTCACCGTGAGCAGCGCGAGCGTCGGAGAGGCGACCGTCACGCCGTCGAGCTGCGGCATCCGCGAGCCCGCGCAGGCGGAGGCGCCGATCGCGATCCGCAGGTCCGCGAGGCCGCCCGGGCCGACGTTTGCCGGCGGCTGGGCCGTGAAATCCACCGGGACGGCGAAGCCGGGCTCGAAGTTCGTCACCAGCGCCACGCCGTTGGCGGCATCGATCCAGTCGAGACCGGGCGGAAAGGCGCCCGCGAGCGACGTGCAGCGCGGGTCGCTGGAGTCGACGATGATGCCCGCACGGCCGGGCGCCGTGCACACGGTCATCCCGACGATCCAGACGGCAAGATGCCTCCCCCCCATCACCATGTGCTCTCCAGCCGCACCAACCACGTCCGACCGGGCTGGGGGAAGAACTCGGCGTCGCGCACCAGCTCGTCGGTCAGGTTCGTCACCTCGAAACCGAGCCGCAGCGATTCCGAAGGGATCCGCTCTCGAAGGGCCGGGATGCGAGCCAGGTCCAGCCACACCGCCGCGTCCCAGGTGCGGCGTTCCGGGATCCGCGTTGCGCCGGTCGGGGTCACCGGGATTTCCGCCACGTCCTGCATCTCCACGGTCGCCCGCGCCAAACCGGACGGCGGGCCGAACGCGACCCGAAGGTTCGTCTCGCGTTCGCTCCGCCCGGGAAGCGGCGTTCCGGTCGCATCGAGCTCTGCGTCGAGTCGCGTGTGGTTGGCCGAGAGTTCCACCCAGTCGAAGAGGCGCAGCGACGCGCTGAACTCCCAGCCCTGAACGGTGGCCGGCCCGGTGTTGCGCGGCTCGACCAGTGTCGGACCCACCAGCAACCAGACGATCGACTCCTCGATGTCGCGGCGGAACCAGACCGCCTCGAAGTGCAACGCCTGGAGGAAGCCGATCCGCTCCCAGGCGAATTCGAGCCCGATGTCGCCGTCGCTGGACTCCTCCGGCAAAAGCCCGGGGTTGCCGCGCAGAGATCCCTGATCCGGGAAGAAGAGCTCGTCGAAGCTCGGCGCACGCCAGGCGCGCTCGAAGTTGGCGCGCACGCGCACGCCGGGAAGGACCTCGACGAGCAACCCGACGCGCGGAATCCAACGATCGGAAAGCCCTTCGGTGCGGTCCCAGCGCAGGGCCGGCACGAGGCGCACGCGACCATCGAGCAGCGACAGATCGTCCTGCAGGAGCCACGAGATCGTGTCGCGCGAGGGATCGCCGAAGTCGGCGGCGTCGAGCGAATCGCTCCGGTACTCCAGCGACGTAGACAGTCGCTGGTCGAGCGGGCCGAGGCCGAGCGTACCGTCGAACCCGCCGCGCACGGTCAGCGTCGTGTTGCGATCGTCGACGTCGATCGTCCGGCCGAGGCGCACCACCGGCTCCGGGTCGCGGAAGCGCTGACGCTGCCACAGGTGCGCCACCTCGAGCCGCGCGCCGAGTGGCTTGCCGCCGAGGTCGGCTGCGTCGAGCCGCAGGAGGCCGAGGTGGCGCAGCTGGCGTTCGTGCGCCTCTTCGCGCTGGCCTGCATCGATCGTTCCGCCGGCATCGAGTCCCGGAGCGCCACGAGACTGGTAGAAGACGTGGTCTCGCACCGTGACGTACAGGTGCTCGCCGAACGCGCGTCCGACCGTCGCGAGTGTCGCATGCCGTTCGGTCTCGTTGTTGATGCGCTCGGCCGTGCGCGGCACCGGCTGGACGACACCGAACCCCGTGCGCCGCGGCAAGCGCTCGAACTCCCAGTCGCCTTCGCTGCGGAAGCCGTCATAGGCGAGCGCGTAGTCGACGCTGGCGGTGGTACCCGTCCGGGCCAGCGAGCCTTGCCAGGTGCCGAAGTCGCCATGCATCAGGGTGCTGCGGGTGCGCGTCGGACCGCCCGGCTGCAGCGGAACGAGGTCGATGACGCCCCCGATTGCGTTGCTGCCGGCCTGCGCCGCGCCGCCGCCGCGGGTCACCTCGATCCGCTCGAGCAGCGCCAGCGGGACCGTCGACGGGTCCGCACGACCGGACTGCGCGGTGTCGAGGCGGATCCCGTCGAACGCGACCACCACCTGGCTCGCAGTCGAGCCGCGAATCGAGACCTCGGTGGCGGCGCCGGGGCCGCCGAAGCGGCGTAGCTGCACGCCGGGCGAGCGGGAGAGCAACTCCTCGGTGGTGGCGGCTTCGCCGTCGTAGTCGGCGGCGCGGAGCACGGTCGTGAAGGCAGTCGGGTCGTTCGGGACGCGAGCCGGGCGAACGCCGCCGTAGGCCACGATTTCGCCGATCCGCCGCAACACCGAAGGGGCCGGCTCCGCCGGCAGCAGCTCGGGCGTCGTCGCGGGTGACTGGGCGCCGGCGGGTGTCGTAGCGAGGATCAGCGCGCCGGCAGCGATTGCTGCCAGTGCTCCCGCGCTCCTACCCGTCCGCCTTGACTCGTGCATCGTCGTCCCGCAGCGCTGACCTCGAGCGCTCGTGGGCACCGCCGGCGCAGGGGCGCCAGCAGTCGCGGTTCGACCTATTTCGGCGTAGACACGGGAAGCGGAGGACGCGGGGTCCGTGTCCGCAGATCGCGGGAAGACCCTCTTGCCGCCGTCCCCCTCGTCACCGGAAGAGGATCGAGCCACCCGCGGAGGGTCGGTCTTCTGGCTTCCGGATCATCCGTTTGCGGAGCCTTCCCGGCGCTCGCGCGCCAGTGGCATCCTTCCGCATCCGTCCCCGGTCACAGCGACGGGCTCGCGCCGGAATTGCACCGGCTTCCCGCAGTCACCCGAATGACGACTCTTTGTCGCCACCGAGTGCCTGCTCCCGGCCGAGAGCCGATCCGGGCCCATGCCCGATTGGTCCCCTGCCGAGAGTCACCATCCGCGTCGTATTCAGTTGTAATCGACGGTGTACCACCCGCCGGCCAGGAAAGTCAACTCGATCGGCTCGAGAGAAACGGGATCCTGCCACCGCGCGGGCCTCGACCGTGGGGCCAGATCTTCGAGGCGCTCGACGAGGAAGCGATCGATCTTCGCCCACCCCGGTACATCGCCGCGACGGACGGGCGCGTTCCGCATTTGCTTCGACTCGAGCGTTTCGCGTAGGATTCGCCCCGTGACGACGCGTCACCTCTCGACCCGGATCGCCGTGCTGTTCGCCATCTCGGGCGCCTGCGGTGCGTGCCCCGGCGGAGGTGAGGCTCTGGATAACCCACTCGATAGACTCGATCCACTCACGGTTCTCTATGTCGATCAG
>CAYOHN010000094.1:0-11501 GCA_964403735.1 uncultured Spirochaetales bacterium
CGTACCGCGCTGCTCCCGGAGCTCCTCGCCCTCGCGACCCGGATCGCCGCACAGCCGCTCGGCGCGCTGCGCCACACCAAGCGCCTGCTGCTCGCAATTCGCGCCGAAGGCATCGGCGCCGCGCGCGCGCGGGAAGACGCCGCCTTTCGCGTGCGCGTCGGATCCCCGGAGAACATCGAAGCCTTGAAGGCATTCTTCGAGAAACGGCCGGCGGACTTCTCACTGGTTCCGGCGAGCGATCGCGCGCGCTGACCGAGGTTCAGGACAAGAATGCGCCGAGCCAGCAGATCGTCGGTACTTCGAGGTACGACGCGGCCAGCTCGAGCAGCCGAAGGGTCTGGGGCGCCGCCGCCGGCTGGCGGTCCGCGTCGATGTCAGCCCCGAAGCCGAGTGCCCGACGCGATCGCCGGAGACTCGGCCTGATGGACGGAGGCAACTTCCTTGCGCCCCGGGGAAACGCCCACCGCGACCATCATCTCGGCGAGGCTGAAGAGGACAGGCGCCACCGGCTGCCGCGCGAAGTAGTGGCGCATCGCGTGGCGGCAGCGGGTCGTCTCGACTCGCGTCGGCCGCGTGCGCAGCGGAACCGAGACACATCCGAGTGCGGTGTAAGACGCCGCGAGCTTCGGCGGCATGAACGCGTAGACATGCGTGATGCCGTGCTCGAGCATGACCTCGAACACAGCCTTCAACATCCCCAGCATCGGCGCGCGCGTACCACCGCGGTGACCCGGCGCGATCGCGAGCCGACCGTATTCGCCCATCTGTTCGCGGGGCACGTCCGGCGCGTCGAAGTCGAAGAAACGCTCCGTCGGAAAGCCGAGATCCGAGGGCAGCACGAAGCGCGTGGTCCCGACCAGTGCCCCGGCCGCATCGTGCACGAGGATCTGCTCCGAGACGGCGTCGAACTCGTCGTGGAAAGCTCCCGAAGGAAACTCCTCGGCGCGGATGAAGCCCTCTTCGGAGAACACCGCGTGGCGCAACCGGAAGGCCCCGAAGCGTTCTGCTTCGCTCTCGGCGCACCGAATGTGATAGCCGCCGAACTCGAAGTGCTTCCCGACCCGCTGATTCATCAGGGCTGCGAGCGGACTCGACATCAACACCCTCCTGCAACGGCGCGCGCGGGCCACGGCTCGACGTCCGAGAGCAGCCAGTCGCCGCCCGGCTCGCGGCCGATGAGATGCCACGAGTCCGCGTCGCCGTCGAGTGGGTGCAACCGGACCCGCTGCGTGCTCCCCGGCGCGTCGCCGGCAGCCGAAATCGGCGTCTCCCCGAGGAACGCGAGGGTGCGACGTCCGCCCGGTCCCTCGCGGAGCACGGCCGTCCATAGCGACCCGTCCGCCTCGACGGCCACCGCGCGGGCAGCGGAAGGCTCCGAACGGCGGCAGCGGGCGAGGATCTGCGCGGGCAGCACCAGCAGGTCTCCGAACAGGCAATATAACATCGTGAGGGCCGTGAAGGCGCCCAGATACGTGACGGAGCGGAACTCCGAGAGCAGCAAGACCCCGAACCCGGCGATGATCAGCACGGTGGTCAACAGGATCGGACGGCCCGTCGTCAGCAAGGCTCGCAGCACGGCTGCAGACCGCGAGCCGTAGCGACGCTCGATCGCGCGGGTGCCGACCAGCAGATGGATGCTGCTGTCGACGGCGATCCCGAGAACCGTCACGGAGATGATCGACGTCGCATCGCTGAGCGCGATTCCCAGCAGCGACATCGTGGCGAGATTCAACAGCAGCGGGATGCCGTTGGGCAGGAGCATGTAGAGACCCGCGGAGATCGAGCGAAAGCTCAGCATCACGGTCACGAGAATCAGCACCAGAGCAATGGCGAAGCTGCGGACCTGCTCGCGAACGATGACATCCGCAGCTCGGGACAGCAGGATCTCGGTGCTGAGAATGGCATCCGGCGCCGCCTCCGTCGGGAAGTGCTGCTCGGCGAGTGCCTGGAGCCGCGCACGGAGCGAAGCGCTCGCGCGGCTCGACGGCACATCGGCCTTGAGGATGATTCGCGCCTGCGTCGCGTCCGGAGCGATCAGGTCATCGAACTCCTCCGGGTTTCCCGAGGACGTGTAGAGGAACAGGTACTGGCCTACCTCCTCGGCGCTCGCGGGAATGCGCAGCTCGTCGTCGGCGCCGCCGAACAGTTCACGGTTCATGAAGACGACGTAGTCGACGATCGAGACCGTCCGATCGATCTCCGGCAATGCCTCGGCAGCGCGCTGAAAGGACTGAATCCGGTGGAGCGTGTCGGGCTGCAGGAAATGATCCTTCGAACCCGTCAGATAAACGCTCTCCAGCACGTCGCCCGAGAGCTGCGTCCGATAGAACTCGGAGGACGTGCGGAATCTCGAGTCCGCCGGGAAGCGGTTCGGACCGCTCGAATCGACCTCGATCCCGAAGATCGAAACACCCGCCAGCGCGGACACGAGGAGCGTGACGGCCAAGACCGTCCACGGCCTCCGGCTCGCGATCCGCGCCACTCCGAGCAGCGGCCGGCCGAGGGTGGTCGTGGCTCCGAAAACCCCCGTCTGCCCGCGCGGTCGAACCAGCGCAAACGCCGCCGGCAACACGAAGAGCCCGACGGCCATCACCGCGAGGATCCCGCTCGCGAGTGCCAACCCGAAGCCGTGGACGACCGGCACGCGGGACAGCGTGAGCGATCCGTAGCCGACGATCGTCGTGAGGCCGGCCACCAGCATCCCGAGCCGGACCTCGCGCAAGGCGTATTCGGCGATCTGGGGAGGACTCGCGCCGCTGGTCGCTCGGCGCTGTGCCGCAGCGGCCAGGTGCATGACGTACGCAGTTCCGAGTGCGAGCAGGATGGTCGGCGCGGAGTTCGACATCGCGGTGAGGGGAATACCGGCCCAGCCCATCGTTCCGAGCATCCAGAGCACGGCGAGCAGAACCGCGGTGAGGCTGAGCAACGCGGTCCGCCAGCAGCGCATCGCGGCGAACAGCAGCAACGCCATCACCAGCACCGTCGCCGGCACGAGAATGGTGAGATCTCGCGCGATGGTCCGCGTGATCTCGCTCTTCATGAACAGATGCCCGGCCAGGTGGTACGGCTGCGAGCCCAGCTCTGCAATGATCTGCTCGTCGATCGCCGCGAGCGCGGTGTTCCTCTCGAGTTCGCTGCTCGCAGGGTCGAAGCGGACCTGGAGCGCGGCGGTGCGTCCGTCGCGCGAGATCAGCAGTCCGGACAGGAGGGGATGCCGGGCGACGCGAGCGCGGATCCTGTCGAGCTCCTCGTCGGAGAACTCCATCGGATCGCCATCGGGCACGAGAGGCCCGATCGAGAGCATCTCGTCGTCGCCTTCGATGTCATCGATCGTCGTCAGCGCGTCGACCTCGGAGACCACCGGGAGAGCATCGATGGCCTCCGCCAGCCGTCGCTGCAGGACCAGCGCGTCGCGCGACAACGCATCTTCGAACGGGACGGCGATCGAGAGCACCTCGTCGCTGCCGAAGATCTCCTTGTTTCGCTCGTGTTGCAAGTAGAGCGCGTCGTCCTGAACGGACATGGCCGCAAGCGAGGAGTCGATCTCGAGTCGGGCGATCCCGGCGACGAAGACGAGCGTGACGATCCCGGCCATCGCAAGCGCGGCGACCGGATGCCGGACCGGGAACTCCGTGGCGTGTACGAGGGACACGTTCAGTTCCGCGGCCCTTCGAGTGCGGGCGAATCCCCGCGCCCCGCGATGAACAGCTCGTGCAGTAGCTGGGTCCCGAGGATCAGCGTCAGGACCCACTCGTGCTGGACGCGCAGCAGATGGTGATCCGGTACCTCGTGCAGACGGCGGCGCAGCCGCGTCACGAGTTGCGGATCGAAGAGCCCGGCGTCCCGCACGGCGCGCTCGCTCAGCACCTCCGGTACGTAGGCCGGACCTCCGTCGGCGAAGAACCAGCTCTTCAGCGGCGTGTAGAACGGGCGCTTCTGGCGACGGGCGATCTCCGGCGGAAGGAGATCGCGCACCGCGCCGCGCAGCAGCGCCTTCTCCGTGAAGCCTTGCATCTTCAGCGCGGGAGACAGCGACGCCGCGTATTCGACCACCTCGTGATCGAGGAACGGCACGCGCGCTTCCACGCCGTTCGCCATCGACGCCCGATCGCCGATCTGCAGGATCCACGACGGGAGCCGGCTCTCGAGTTCGAGTGCCAGGTTGGCATCGAAGGGATGCAGCGCCTCGACGTCGTCCGGCAGCAGGCCGAGGAACCCGTCGGGCGGCTCATCCGCAGGCCGCGCAATGCGTCCGTCCGGGGAGAGCAGCTGCGCGCGGTCGAGGTCCAGCGTCGTCCACATGTCGAACCAAGCCGGATAGACCCCCCCGAAACGCCGCTTGATCTCGTCCGAGCGGCTCTGGTTCGCGAGCATCTTGTCGACGGTGCCTTCGGGGAGCCCGTGCCAGCCATAGAGCCGGCGGTAGGCCGCCGGCCGCAGTGAGCGCAACAGCGGACGATCGAAGATCCGGCGCATCTTGTCGGCGCGGAAGCAGTCGTAGCCGCCGAACAACTCGTCGGCGCCCTCGCCGGTCAGCACCACCTTGAATCCCTGCCCGCGGGCACTCGCCGACAGGCGCTCGAGCGGGAGTGCGAGCGGAAACTGGAGCGGTAGCTCCATGTGCCACAGCACATGGGGATAGGACGCTGCGGTGCTTCGATCGCACACGACGGTGTGTTGGCGACTGCCGAGCGCTGCCGCCATCCGATTGGCGAACGGGAGCTCGTCGTGCTCCGCCGATTCGAAGCCGATCGAGAATGCCGTCGGCGGGTCGCCCGTCACCTCTTTCACGAGCGCCGAGAGCGCCGACGAATCGAGTCCGCCGGACAGATAGGTCGCGACCGGAACGTCCGATTGCAGGTGCTCGTAGACCTTTCGCTCCAGCAGCTCGCGCAGCTCCGCCTCCGCATCGCGACGCGAGATCCGGCGATGTTCGCCGCGCGGGACGAACGGAGCTCGCCAGTAGCGTCGCGGCTCGCGCACCCCCCGGCCGTCTCCGGCGCGCGCCTCGGCCCAGTGGGCCGGGCGCAGCTCGCGGATCCCGGCGAACAGTGTCCGCGGCGGGCACGGATACGACAGCGAGAGCAGATCGTCGATCGCATCGCGGTCGATCTCGCGCGGGACCAGGCCCGATGCCAGCAGCGCTTTGATCTCCGAGGCGAAGAGCACGCAATGCGGCGTTTCGGCAATGTACAAGGGCTTGATCCCGAGCCGATCTCGCGCCAGCAGGAGGCGCCGTTGCCGGGCGTCCCAGATCGCCACGGCGAACATGCCGCGCAGGTGTCGGACGAAGTCCGCACCCCAGAGCTCGTAGGCATGCGGCACGACGGCCGAGTCGGACTCGCTCTGGAGCCGGTGGCGATCCTCCTGGAGCTCCCGCCGCAGGTCGTAGTGGTTGTAGAGTTCGCCGTTGTAGACGCCGACCACGCCGTCGTCGCAGCCCCAGACCGGCTGGTGTCCCTCTTTGACGTCGATGATCGAAAGCCGCACGACCCCGAGTTGCACGTCGTCGGAGAGATACTCGCCCGACTCGTCGGGACCCCGATGCTCGATCGTCCCGATCATCCGCCGCAAGACGGAGGGATCCGGCAACGGGTGCGCATCGCGTCTCAGGATGCCGGCGAACCCACACATGAACCACTCGACTCCCACATCAGCTCGGTCCCGCGGAACACCTCCCGCAAAGGAGTGCCCCGTTGGACGAATCCGTGACCGGTCCGTTCCCGCGCTCTTCCGATGGCGCCAACGAAGCAGGAAGGCAGCCACCCGCGTGGAAACCCCAACGCGCAGGGACAAAGAGTGCGAGAACGCAACGATTGGACGGTATTAGGCCACGAACTTGCGAGCAATGCAACGACTTCCTCTATCCTGACGGCCCGTCTCCTGGAGGTGTCCGTGTCCCTGCCCCGCTTCGTGTTCCTCGTCTCGCTTCTTGCCGGTCTCGCACACCCGGCGGCATCGGCCGAGGTGGCGTCCTCGGAGCTTCCCACCGGTCTCGAAGTGGTCGAGCAGGTCAACCGCCGCGACGAGGGCGTGACATTGCGGCGAGACAGCCACATGGAGCTGATCGATTCCAAGGGCCGCACGCGCTCGCGCGTGGCGCGCATGTTCCGCAAGTACGACGGAGACGACAAGAAGACGACCGTCTACTTCACCGAGCCCGCGACGATCGCGGGGACCTCGTTCCTCACCTTCGACTACGCCGAGGCGGAGCGCGCCGACGATCAGTGGCTCTACCTGCCGGCCCATCGGAAGGTGCGCCGGATCTCGCCCACCGATCGCGGCAGCTCCTTCTTCGGCACCGACCTCAGCTACGAGGACGTCAAGAAGGAAACCAAGCTCGCGGCGGAAGACTATCGCTGGAAGGTCCTCGGCACCGAAACCGTGGACGGACACGAGTGCTACGTCCTCGAAGGCATTCCGATCGACGAGCAGACCGCCCGCGACCTCGGCTACAGCCGCGTCCTTTCCCGGATCGACAAGAATTTGTGGCTCACGCGACGCGCCGACTATTGGGATCTGAAGGACCAGCACCTGAAGACGACACACAACCTCGAGATCGAGGAGATCGGAGGCTTCTGGACCATCGTCCGCACGGAGGTCGTGAACCACCGCAGCGGCCACCGCACGATCTTCGAGTTCTCGAACATCGCCTACGACGACGGCGTCCCCGACGAACTCTTCGAGCCGGGGAACCTGACGCGGGGGATTCCGTAGTCGCTGGGACCGGCGCGATTCGCGCCCCTGGGACCTTAATCCTCTGGGAAGCTGCGCATCACGGCGGAACGAGCCGGAAGCGCATCCCGTCGATCGACAGGTCGCGGTGTTCGGAAGGGACGGACTCGAAGCGTCCGTCGCGAAGCGCGGATGCGATGCTCTGCGCGGTCTCGAGATTCTCCCTGATCAGGAGCCTGCCCAGGTAGGCGTAGCGGCCCGACCCGTCCTCGCCGAACGCATGCAAGCCGGTCCATCCATGGCCGCTCGAGGCGACGATCCACTCGCTCTCGCGACCGAGTGCGATCTCGAATCCCACGGCGGCACCGGTCACCACATAGACGAACAGGAGTTCGGAGAAGATGTCGCCAAAGACTTCGATCCCGATGACATCGAAGAGCGCAGCCCACAGCAAGAGCACGATCCACAGGGCTCCAGCAAACAGAGCCTTGATCAGAGCCACGAAGAAGTGGTTCCACCAGTGAAGAAAGAGATCGTCGATCGTGTAGAAGAGGACCTGGACGTCGGCGATCTTCAACGACGGCTCTTCAGCTTGCGAATCGTCTTCTCGGGTTCGCCGTCCACAACGGGATGAGACCCATGACTTCGCACGTCCTGACCTACGCCGATGCCAAGCCCATGGCCAAGGCACTGCGCGCCGCCCTCGCGGAGCGCGGGCACTCGGTCACCCACGGCGAGAGCCTCGAGCTCGTCGCCCGTCAGTTCGGCCTGACGAGCTGAAACGTCCTGGCAGCCCGCTCTGACACCCCCGGTCCGGAGCTGGAGCCACCGATGCCGATCTTCCGCATCTTCGACGTCGAGCGAGCTATGGACTCCTACGTCGGCTTCCTGGGCTTCACGCTCGACTGGGAGCATCGCTTCGGGGCTGACTTCCCGCTGTACTGCCAGGTCTCCCGCGGTGGGCTGCGCCTGCATCTGAGCGAGCACTCCGGGGACGCGAGTCCCGGCGCCAAGGCCTTCGTCCGCATGCGCGGCATCGAGACCTTCCACGCCGAACTCGCGGCCAAGGCCTACAAGGACAACCGCCCGGCGATCGAGGACCAGCCCCGGGGCCGGCAGCTCGAGGTGACCGATCCGTTCAGCAATCGCATCGCCTTCTGCGAACAGCCCTGAGGCGCGCCGTCGGGACCGGGCCTGCGGGTCCAGTCCCGACCTCTCGGACGCGGGGCTGCGCGGCGCTAGCCGCCTAGCTCGGTCGCGCAGTCGCGTACGAACTGGTCGAAACCGATCGGCTCGCGGCCGAGCAGGCGCTGGACGTTGGAGCGGAGAACTCGTTCATGCCGATCGGCTCCTCGCACTCGGGCAGGTAGAAGCGGCCCTCGGCGCGCAGACTCTCGGCCATCATGAGGAAGTTCTGCATGAAGAAGCCGGGTCGGACGATGGACCAAGCCAGGCCGCTGGCCTGTAGGTGACGCTCGGCCTCGCCGTGCCAGCGGGCGAAGCGGTAGTCGCGGTCCACGCCGGCGTCGATGGCCGAGAACTTCATGACGAAGCCGCACTCCACGTCGACCTGATCGGGCTGATTCGTGGATAGGCGTTTCGAGCCCCGGATTCAGCTCGAGGTCCGATAACTCCACGTGATGTCGATCAGGATCCCGAGGGGCTCAGGCCCCGTAGCGGGCGATGGCGCGCGTCCCGCTCTCGAAGTCGTCGGACCGACGAGTCGTCGATAGCGAAGCTCAATGTCTGTCGAACTCGTCGCCCAGGATTGGCGGCAGGTCGTCTCTTGGCGGCCGAAACGCGAAGAAGAACGGGACGATAATGGCAAACGATAGCACGACAACGTATGCCTTCGGCGAACCGCGTTCCTGACACCGCCGGCGGATAGGCGTACTTCTTCCGCCCATGGCAAGAACACAGACGACCGAGGCAGAGCGATTGGATCACTTGCGGGCGTGGGAAGCGAGCGGGCTGTCGGCCCGGGCGTACGGCGCGCAGGTCGGGATCAACCCGAACACGCTGGTCGGCTGGCGTTGGCAGCGCCGCCAGCAGGCATCGGGCGATCCGGCGCCGGCTGCGATCGGCCGGATGGAGTGGGTCGAGCTCCCCGTTCCGCGTGGTGCCGAAGCGCGGGATGAGACGATCGAGCTTCGCATCGCGAAGCTCTCGATTCGCGTGCCCGATGGCTTCGAGGCCACAACGCTGCGCCGCGTGCTCGACGTGGTGGAGTCGCGCTCGTGATCGGGGCGTCGGTGCGGATCTTCGTGTGTCGCGAGCCGCAAGATCTTCGGCGCTCGTTCGACGGGTTGGCGTTCGCGGCAAAGCAGGTGCTGGGAGAGGATCCGCAGAGCGGCGCGCTGTTCTGTTTCCTCGACAAACGAGCGAATCGGCTGAAGTGCCTCTGGTGGGCCAGCCCCGTCTGGGAGAACGTCCGCGAGACCACACAGCGAACCCTCGACGCGTGGAATCGTCTTCTGGCTCGACGGCCGCGAAGCGGATAAACGATTCAAGGCCCGTCTTCGGCACCGCCGATAGGACCGTATCTGACCACGGCGCCGGAGTCGATCACCTCGGCCACTCCCTCAACGAGTTCGTCTTCCGGTTCAACCGCCGCTATTTCCCGATGCCAGGCTTCGCCACGCTGCTCGGCCTCGGAATGTCCCAGTCGCCGACGACGGCGGACGAGATCCGCGCTCCGCTCCCGCCCTGCGCGGAGAAGCGGGGACGCGGGCGATCCTCCGGCCTGACGACAGCCCGTCGTTCGACGGCAGACGGGATGCCACTGCCGTGAGGACCCCGCGCACCGGCCGCGCAGTCGAGCCCCCCACTACATCTGGTATCGAGTTGAGTAAACCGGATGAGCAGGCATCGCCTTTTCGTACAGCGCGTCGTACAAGTCGTCGTCCGCTTCTTGGTCGAGCTCGGGGATCGTCTGGACGACGTGAAGCAGCCGGACGACGCCCCCGACGTCGACGCGAGGCCGACTGCGGCTTCGATGGCTGCCTCACTGTGGTCACCGAGGTCGACGGGTACGAGGATGTCTCGAAACATTGTTCTCCCCTGGTTCGGTTTCCTACCGGTAGACTCGTCCCGACAGCCGTTCGTCAACCGCCCTGCCCGGCCCGGAACTGCGATTGCCCATCCGACCCTGTGGCCCGCCGCCACACCTCGACCGGCCTTCGGGGCGGGCAACCCGCGGACTCCTGATAAGATCCCGCGACCGCCGCGCGGCGGCAGTCTGCGTGCCGCGAAGCGGCTTCGATTCCCTTCGAGCCTTTTCGAACCTCTTCGAATCCCTTCGAACCCCAAGGAGAACACCGGATGGACGTGTTCACGATGGACAACCTGCAGGTCTTGATTCAACAGATTTCGGCGTGGGGACTCAAGGTGCTGGGCGGTGTCGCGATTCTCGTCGCCGGCCTGCTGGTCGCGCGCCTCGGCGGCAACGCCGCCCGCCGGGTCGCATCGGCCTCGCTCGACGCGACGCTGGCCGACTTCCTCGGCAAGCTCGCCTACTACACGATCCTTTCGGTGATCGCGATCATGGTGTGCGGGATCGTCGGGATCGAAACCGCATCGCTGATCACGGTGCTGGGTGCGTCGAGCCTGGCGATCGGACTCGCGCTGCAGGGATCGCTGTCGAACCTGGCGTCGGGCGTGATGATGTTCGTGTTCCGGCCGTTCCGGATCGGCGACTACGTCGAGATCGGCGACGACACCGGTTTCGTCGCCGAGATGGGTGTGTTCTCGAGCGCGCTCGACACGCTCGACAACGTGCGGATCGTGCTGCCCAACGCGCACATCGCCGAGCGACCGATCCGGAACTGGTCGACCCATGGAACCCGCCGTCTCGACCTCGAGATCGAGATCGCGGTCGATTCCAACGCGGTGGTCGCCCGCGGCGCGATCGACGCCGCGCTTCGCGCCGACGAGCGGGTGCTGTCGGAACCGGCGCCGGTCGTCGCGGCGAGCCATTTCGGCGACACCTCGATCCACCTCGTCATCCGCCCCTGGTGCCGGATCGAGGACTACTGGGATCTGCGGTTTGCGCTGCCCGAGCGGATCAAGGACAGTCTGGAAGCGGCGGGGTGCTCGTTGCCGTGCCCGCAGCGCCAGATCCTGATGACCCCCCCGCAGGCGACACTCGGCTGACCCGGTGCCGATCACAGCAAATGGCGGGCGCGCCGGCCGTCGCAATCACGGAAGGAGCCAACGTCCAAAACTCGGAGGAGTGTAGGAAGAACAGTGCGACCCTTTTCGCTGTAGGTCCGATAACTCGACGTGATGTCAATCAGGATCCTGAGGGGTTCAGGCCCCGTAGCGGGCGCTCTGGCAGTTTTGGAACGAACCACCGATCCGGACAAACAAGAGCATCCCACCTTGTCCTACACTCATCTTAGACCGCAAGAGCGCTGAGTCATTCATCATCAGTTCAAAATGCTGTACCGAACGGCAATCCACCAGACCTGCGTCACTAACGCGAATGCGGCGAAGGCAGTGTGAAAGCGCCGGTCGCTGATGGGGATCGCAATCAGGGCCAGTAGGATCAGCACGCCGTGCCGGATGGCATACGCGATGCCGAGGGATCGGAAGCGGTCCAGTCCTTTGAGCACCGTGTCGACCAGCGCCGGCTGGACCACCGGCACCGTGATGGTGACGGTCCCGAGCACGACGATCGCCGGTGCGACGGGACAGCCGCCGGGAACCGTGACGGCGGCCGGAACGAACATGCTGGTCCACGGCGCCGGGCAGATCACTTTCATCAGCCCGCTGCTGATCCGCACCAATCTGGCGGGCGACTTGCCGACTTTCTCCCGGCTGACGCT
>CAYOHN010000095.1:0-11481 GCA_964403735.1 uncultured Spirochaetales bacterium
CGATCGCCGAGCGCGACGAGCTGTTCCTGAGGCTCCGCTACACGTTCTGAGCGAGGCGCCCGTGCGGGGCCCGCGATGGTGCGCTTGCTGCCGTGTCGTGTTAGCTGGTCTCCAAAAGCAAGCCGGGTCCGAAGGGAGGGGCGGTACAGGGCCGTGGGGCCGTCGTCCTCGCACCTGATTGCCGCCCTGTGCACCCGCTCGCACGGCTGGAGCTGCAAGCACGCGGCGCTCCTCATGGCTTTCGGGTTAACCCGTTGGCTCTGGGTTCGAGTCCCAGGCGGCCCACCAATCCCACTGGCGCGGAAGACGGTCTGCGATCCTGGCCGTTCGGCTCCCTTCGATTCGACTCCGCCATGGCCTGACCGCGCCAGAATCTACACATCTTTGGCGACAGCGCCCGTCGAAGCGGCTATCCACCGCCCGCCGAGGGGGGTGCCGGTCCGGCTGCGTCCTCCGATCGGAGTATCGGCTCATCGAAGCGAGGGAAGGGAACAACATGGTCGGGATCTCGGATCGCAGCGCTCACTGGGTCGTCATCGCACTCGTCCTTCTGCTGACCACCGCGAGCAGCGCTCGCGCGGACCGGCTCGTCGTGAAGGGCGATACGCTGCAGGGGACGGTCCAGTCGATTACGAAACAAGAGATCGTGTTGGAGACGATCTACGGGGATGGAGAGTTGGTCATCGCCGTCGAGGACGTCGAGTCGATCGAGACCGAGGCGCCGTTCCACGTGTTGCACGGCGACGACGTTCGCACGATCGGTCCGGTGGTCGGTTTGACGCCCGACGCCATCGTGGTCGCCGAGCCCGGGGCGGCGCCGGTCGAACTCGCGTTCCAGGACGTCTACGTGGCTCGGAGGGATCCAGGCCCGGAAGCGAGCCTGCTCGAGCGGGCTCCCGTCGGACTCCCCTATTGGAGCGGGGATTTCGAGCTGGCCTTCAGCGCCACCCAGGCCACCGACGATACCCTGGCGCTCGGCACCGGACTGCGCTTGCGTCGGGAGCGTGGTCCGCACGAGACGAACACCGGGATCACCTACCGATTGTCGCAGCAGAAGCTTCAAGGCGAGAGCAACGACACCACGGCGAACGAGCTCCGCGGCTTCCTGCGCCACGAGTACGATTTCGCAGCGCGCTGGTTCGCCTTCGGTGCCGCCGACGCGGAGTACGACGAGATCGAGAGCCTGTCGCTCCGCACCGTCCCGCGGCTCGGCGTCGGCTATCGGGTCTACGAGAGCGACGCCTTTTCGTTCTCGGTGGATGGTGGCGGAGCCTACGTCTATGAGCGCTTCTTCGGAGGCGACACGAATCAGTTCCCTGCGCTCTCACTCGGCGCCACGTCGGACTGGGATCTGTCGCTGCTCGGCGCTCATTGGCGCAACCGCCTCGACTACACGCCGTCGTTGGAGGCGTTCATCGACGACTATCTGGTCCGCTTCGAGAGCACTCTATCGATCCCGATGTGGGAAGCGATCTCGCTGCGCCTCTCGCTCGTGAACCTCTACGACAGTACGCCCGCGGAGGGAAACGACGAGAACAGCCTGTCGACCCAGTTGGGGCTCTCCTACGGGTTCTGACCCGAGAATCCCGTCGAGCGTGGGGCGTCACCCGCAGAGTTCGCTCGGGCGATCAGCCGCCGTTCAACATGGTGGCGCGGGACGGGTGCATCGTGGGCTTCGAAGTGGATGTCGTCGAGGCGCTCGACGACGCCATGGGGCTCGACGTGCGGCTCGTGCAGATGCCGTTCGAAGAACTGTTGCCGGCGCGCGGTTTCAGCTACCAATTTGCGATCGTCGACCAGATGGAGCCGAATGCGTTCGCGCTGCCCGGCGGCTACGTGTTCGTGTCGCGCGGGCTGTTGCTGCTGGCCAACAGCGAAGATGAGCTCGCGTGCGTGCTCGGCCACGAGATCATCCACGTCGCCCACCGGCACGCGGCGCAGCAGCAGGCGCTGGCGCGCAGCGGCAGCCCGCTGACGATGCCGTGGACGCGCGCCGCGCAGATGGCGGCCTACTCCCGCGAGATGGAGCGCAACGCCGACGAACACGGCCAGCTCCTGTGCGCCGCCGCTGGCTACGATCCGGCCGCGATGGGGACGCTGTTGCAGACGATGCTCCAGTGCGAGCGGCTGCGCGCCGGTGCTTCGCGCACACCGGGCTGGTTCGACACGCATCCGGGTCACCCGGAGCGCGCGGCGATCCGCGCGAGGCGCTGTTGCACCGCCTCGACGGCATCCCGGTCGGCCAGCGGCTGGAGGCCGGTGTCTTCGTCGGCGACTGGTTCCTGCATCCGGAGCTCGACTTCCAGATCCGCTTCCCGCACGACTGGCGGCATCACAACAGCGCGGGACTCGTCGGCGCCATGTCGCCACAACGGGACGCCCTGCTGCACGTGACCGGCCAGCCGCCTTCGGATACGCCCGAGGCGGCCGCGCAGGCCTGGCTCGCGGCGATGCAGGAGCAGCAGTCGCTGGACGTCGAGGACTCGCGCCCGGTGCGCGTGGCCGCGTGCGAGGCGTGGCGGCTTCGCGTGCGCGGCTCGGGGCGCGGCGGTCCGATGCGCGCCTCGGTGACCTTCGTCCCCCACGCCGGAGCGACCTATCTGGTCACCGGCATGACGCCGGCGTTCCGCAGCGATCCGTACGCCGGCCGCATCCTTTCGACGGCGCGCAGCTTCGGTCGGCTCGGGCCGGAGCGCCGCGATGTGATCCGCGTCGCGCGCTTGCGCATCGTCCGGGCCCAGCCGGCGGAGACCGTTCCTGCTCTCTCGGAACGCACCGGCAACGCCTGGGATGCGCGCACGACGGCGATCCACAACGGGTGGTTGCCGAACCACCGCTTCGCCGGGGGCGAGCTCGTCAAGGTGACCGAGGAAGGGGAGTAGGGCCGTTCCGACTGCGAGTCGTCCCCACTCTCCGCGCGGATCAGCTCCGCGACCAGTCCCGCCCAGCCGGTCTGGTGCGAAGCGCCGACGCCCCAGCTTGGTCCCCGTGGAAGTACTCGTAGAAGATCTGGCGGGCCATCTGCGCGCGCGAGAAGCCAGTCAGGCGCCTGCGCGAGCCCAGCGCGCGAGGATGTGTCGCGCCGTGCGGTCGGCGAGGGCCGCCGTCGTGATCTGCGGGGGCCGCTCCGAGCGAAGTCGGGAACGCGCTCATGCCCCCGTCGAACCCTCCCGGGACGCCATCTCCGTTCCGAGCGGGCTACGATGCCGGTCGCAGTTCGGGGAGGTCGCGCCCCCGAGGCTCGACGGAGAGCCTCGTCGAGGAACCAGGAGGGTCATCATGGATCGCCGTGCCGGGTATCAAACTCAGGACATCGCCAACCGCGCCGCTGGTCTTGCAGCGCGCATCGGCCTCATCGCACTCATCGGGACGGGTTGTTTCTCGAGTTCCACGCTGCAAGGCAGCTCCGAGAGTTCCTCGAATTCGAGCGGGAGCTTCTCGGATTCCAGCGGCTCGATCTCGCGCAGCAGCTCGGGTGGCGACGACCCGTCTGCCTACCATCGGGATGTGCGCGATTCGGCGGCGAGCGTGGCCGCCACGCAGGGGGACGTCGGGCGGCTCGAGCGCGAGATCGGCGTCATCGCCAGCCAGCACGACGTTCTCGACTGGGAGCGCGACGACGAGACCTACCGCGAGATCGGCCGCGGGCTCTCGGACGCCGGAGTCGTTTCGGGCCGGGTCGACGTGCTCGCGGCCCAGATCGCGCACGGCGACGAGTACCGCCGCGCGTTGATCGAGGAAGGCTTCCGGGGCGAAGCGAAGCGTTGAGAGCGTCCTGCCAGATCCTCGTCGCGATGTTGTTCGCGGGGCTCGGCAGCGCAGGATCCGTGCGTGCGGCAGCCATCGACTATCTGTATCTGGAGTCGAATGTAGGCGGTTCGAGCGGTGGTCACGTGGCGTTGCGCTTCGGCGAGGTCGTCTTCGACTATCGGCTCGGGGATCAGCAGACCTTGCGCTTGCATCGCAGCGATGTCGCTGCGTTTCGCTACGGCGCACAGGTGCTGGGCAACCGGACGGTCCACGTCGCTCGCGTCGAGGTTGCGGAGGACCGTCACGAGGAGCTGCTTCGGCGTTTCCACCGGCGCCATTTGATCGCCAGGCGTTCGTTCCAGTGGCTCGACGCGGTGCGCCAGGAGCGCCGGTGGCTGGAAGCGCAGCAAGAGACCGAAGGCGCGAAAGAGCAGGTCGCTGGCGCCGGATTCTTCGATCTGAAGGCCGCACCGGAGTTCGTCTCCCCCGGACTCGAAGCGCTGCGCGCCCGGATCGCGGACCACTACGGGGATGCATTCCTGCGCGACCGGATCGCAGCGTTCGAAGCCGAGCGGTCGCGGCTCGGGCCTCCGCTCGATGCCTCCGTGCCGTCGCTCGCGCCCGACGCCTGGCCGGACGTTCCGGTGCTGGTCACGGAGCGCCGGCGCGAGCTGGCGCAGTGGATCGTCGGGCTGCGAACCCTGCTGCGCGCGGCGCCGCTGCGTCCAGCGGCGTTGCGGAGCGAAGAAGAGCGGGCGCTGCCCCTCGACGACGCCGAGCAACGCGCGCTCGCCGGCTACTCCGCCGCGCTCGCTGCGTCGCTCGTCGAGCTGGTGGCCTCGCCTCGAGAGGATGCCGGGCTTGCCCTGCTCGTCGGCCTGGCGCGGCTCGAGGCGATCCAGCGCAGCCTGGCGGCGGGTCGTCTGCTGCTGCTGGATGCGTTCCCGATCGACGCCGAGCGCAGCGCGGACACTCCGAGTTCCGGGGAGGACCCCTATCTCGCCGAGTGGGAGACCCATGCGGCCGCGCGGTTTGCTTCGGCGCGCGCACGCCTCTCGGATCCGCGAGTGTTGCGGGAGCAGGAATACGCCCGGATCGAAGCGACCGGCAACCGCTGGCTGGAGCTCCGCGAGGGCCGGGCCGGTCACCGAGCCATCCGGCGCGACGACGAGCTCGGCACACCGGCGCCGATCGGTGTGATCACGGGCCTGCCGCAGCCGGCGTGGTCCGCAACGGAGAGAGCACGAGCGCTCGCCGCTGCGAAGCAGCGCGAGGCGCTGACGGAGCACGCGCTTCGCGCCGCCTACGGATACGACCTCATCACGCGAAACTGTGTGACCGAGTTGTTCGCGACGATCGGTGAATCCCTACACGAACCGGATGCGCCGCCGCGCCGTGGCCGGCTCGCGTTCATTCCGTTCGTCTCGTTCGACGGGTTCGCGCGCGAGCACGAGGGCACCCGGGTGTGGGAAGAGCCTTCGCTGCGCCGTGCCCGGATGGCCGCGCTGGCTCGCGAGGAGAACGATCTCGTATTGTTCGCGCGCGAATCGAACACGCTCAGCTCGACGATCTACCGGCGTCACGACGGCGACGGATGGTTCCTGTTCTTCAGCGACGATCGGGTGCTGCTGCGCCCGCTGTTCGGCGCGTTCAATCTGGTGGCCGGCGTTGCGCAGTCGCTCTATGGCGTTGCGCGGATCCCCTTCGACGGCGGGGGCACGCTTCGCGCAGGCCTCGCGGCGGCCGGCTACAGCCTTCCCGAGCTGCTGTTCGTGAACATCCGCAAGGGGACGCTCCGCTACGGGCCCGGTGTGCTGCCGGCGCCAGCGGGACCGGAGCCACCGGCGACGTAGCGTTGGTGGAGTTCGACGGGGGGTTCCAGGCGCGGCCGTAGCCGCAGGTTCAGGACCTCGACGAAGAGAGAGAACGCCATCGCCGAGTAGATGTAGCCCTTGTTCACGTGCTGGCCGAAGCCGTCCGCGATCAGCACGACCCCGATCAGCAGCAGGAACGAGAGGGCGAGCATCTTCATCGTCGGGTGCCGCTCGATGAAGGCACTGATGGCACCGGCGAACGCCATCATCGTGAGAACGGCGATGACGACCGCCGCCACCATGACCTCGATGCGCCGTGCCATGCCGACCGCAGTGATGACCGAGTCGAGCGAGAACACCATGTCCAGCAGCACGATCTGGAAGAGGACGGAGCCAAAGCCCACGCGTCCGGCTTTGCCCGTCGCGTCGTGCGAGCTGCCCTCGAGCTTGTCGTGGATCTCCCAGGTCGCCTTGCCGACGAGGAAGAAGCCTCCGAGCAGCAGGATCAGGTCGCGGCCGTCGAACGCGTTGCCGAGCACGGTGAACAGCGTGCGCGTGAGTCCCATGACCCAGGAAATCGCGAACAGCAACGCGATGCGCATGGCCATCGCGAGCAGCAGGCCGATGCGTCGCGCATTCGCCTGTTGCGAGGCCGGCAGCTTCCCGGCGAGGATCGAGATGAAGACGATGTTGTCGATGCCGAGCACGATCTCGAGCGCGGTCAACGTCAGCAGGGCGACGAGGTTTTCGCTGGTGAAGAGGGCTTCCATCCTGGACTCCGATCCGGGTGAGGGACCGGCGGAGGATATGGGAAGCCAGGCGCGAGGTCAGCCGCGTTTCTTCTTCGGCAGGTAGAGATCGGTACTCGTTCCGGCGGCGACCTCGGCGGCGAAGGTGACGGTCTCCGAGAGGGTCGGGTGGGGATGAACGGTGAGCGCGAGATCCTCGGCGTCCGCGCCGAGCTCGATCGCGAGGGCACATTCGGAGATCAGCTCACCGGCGTGGGGACCGACGATGCCGGCGCCCACCAATCTCCCGGTCTCGCGAGCGAACACGAGCTTCGTGAGACCCTCCGGGCGCCCCATGCCGAGCGCACGCCCGCTGGCCTGCCACGGGAAGCGCGCGACGTCGACGTCGATGCCGTCCGCCTTTGCGTCGGCTTCGCCCAGGCCGACCCACGCGAGCTCCGGGTCGGTGTAGGCGACCGACGGAATCGCGGCGGTGTCGGAGGCCGCCGGCAGGCCGGCGATGACCTCCGCGGCGATCTTGCCTTCGTGGCTGGCCTTGTGCGCGAGCAACGGGGAGCCGGCGAGATCGCCGATCGCATGGATGTGCGGGAGGTTCGTGCGCAGCCGGTCGTCGACCGGCACGAAGCCGCGCTCGTCGACGCGGACGCCGGCGGCGTCGGCGCCGATCCGGTCGCCGTTCGGCCGGCGGCCGACCGCGACGAGGATCCGGTCGAAGCGGCACGGCTCGGGCGCCTTCTCCCCGTCGAAGCGCACGTGCAGTCCGTCCTCCCGTGCATCGACGTCCGCCACGCGCGTCCCGAGGTGGATTCCGGCCCAACGCTCGCGCATTCGTTTCTCGAGCGGTCGGACGAGGTCCGCGTCGGGGCCGGTCATCAGCCGATCCTGCATCTCGACCACCGTCACCTCGGCGCCGAGCGCGCCGTAGACGGTGGCCATCTCGAGGCCGATGATGCCGCCACCGACCACCAGCAGCCGGCCCGGAATCTCATCGAGCGCGAGCGCCGATGTCGAGTCGAGGACGCGGGGGTCGTCCGGGAAATCGGGCAGCGACACAGTGCGGGAGCCGGCCGCGAGGATCGCGTGGTCGAACGACACCGCCACGGGTCCGTCGG
Organism: uncultured Spirochaetales bacterium; assembly: GCA_964403735.1. Taxonomy (GTDB): domain Bacteria; phylum Myxococcota_A; class UBA9160; order UBA9160; family PR03; genus CAADGG01. The sequence goes on from CAYOHN010000095.1 coordinate 7,426, forward strand.
CGCTTTCGACGCGGAGCTGCTTCGCTCCGGTCAGGACGCCGGTGCCGGTGATGACGGTGACGCGGCGCTGCTTGGCGAGTTGCGCGAGGCCGCCGGCGAGCTTGCCGACGACCGCTTCCTTGCGCGCGCGCAGCCGCGCGAGGTCGATCTTCGGCGCACCGAGCTCGACGCCGCTCTCCGCGAGCGCCTCGGCCGCATCGAGGACTTCCGCAACGTGCAACAGCGTCTTCGACGGAATGCAGCCGACGTTCAGGCACACGCCGCCGAGCGCGGCATAGCGTTCCACCAGCACGACCTGGCGGCCCAGGTCGGCGGCTCGAAAGGCCGCGGTGTAGCCTCCAGGGCCGGCACCGAGCACGACCACGTCGGCCTGCAGGTCGCCCACGCGTGCCATCTACAGCAACACGCGGCGCAGGTCCGCCAGCAGACCCGTGAGCCGGGTGATGAAGCGAGCGGCGTCGGCGCCGTCGATGACGCGGTGGTCGTAGGACAGCGAGAGCGGCAGCAGCAGGCGCGGCACAAAGGCGTCGTCCTGCCAGACCGGCTTCCACTGCATGCGCGAAACGCCGAGGATCGCGACCTCCGGATGGTTCACGATCGGCGTGAAGAAGCCGCCGCCGATGCCGCCCAGGCTCGAGATGCTGAACGAGCCGCCCTGCAGGTGCTCGGGCCGGAGCTTGCGCTCGCGCGCACGGGTCGAGAGCTCCTGCAGCTCCCCCGCGAGTTCGTAGAGCCCCTTCCGGTCGGCGTCCCGCACCACCGGAACGACGAGACCATGCTCCGTGTCGACGGCGACACCGATATGGTAGTAGCGCTTCAGGATCAGGTGCTCGCCGGTGTGATCGAGCGATGCGTTGAAGTGAGGAAACGCCTGCAGTGCCTTCGTCACGGCCTTCACGACGAGGGGCAGGAAAGTCAGCTTGACGCCGCGCGCCTCGGCTTCGGCCTTGTGTTCATGGCGGAAGCTCTCGAGGTCTGTGATGTCGGCTTCGTCGTGCTGCGTGACGTGTGGCACGGTGACCCAGCTGCGGTGGAGCTGGGCGGCGGCGACGCGCCGCACGCGGTTCAGCGGAGTTCGTTCGGTGTCCCCCCACTTCCCGAAGTCGATTTCCACGGGCGCTGCGACGTGGACGCCGGCGATCGGAACCCCCGCGCCTCCACGCTGCCCGACCAGCGCCTTCACGTAGCCATGCACGTCCTCCGGCTGGATGCGTGCCTTCGGACCGCTGCCGGGCACCCGGTCGAGGTCCACACCGAGCTCGCGCGCAAGACGCCGCACCGATGGGCTCGCATGGCCTTTCACGCGCTGACCGGTGGCTCCATACGGGGCGACGTCGGTCGCGGCCGGCGCTTCGTCCGGCTCCGTGTCCTGTGTTTCGTCTTGCTGCTCGTCGCGTGACTCGGCCGCGGCGTTCCGTGCTTTTTCGTCGTCCTCGCGAGTTCGCTTCCGGGCTTCGGTGCGCTCCGAGGACGCCTTGCGCTCACGTGCCTCTTTCTGCTCCTCGGCGGCCGCCTCGTCGCGGTCGTCGCGCCGCTCGTCGTCATCGGCTTCGCCCACGTCGAACAGGGCGATGGGCTTCCCTTCGCGGACCCGGTCCCCCACGCCGACGAGCAGCTTCTTCACGACACCCGCCATCGGTGACGGGATCTCCATCGTCGCCTTGTCGCTCTCGAGCACGAGCAGCGCCTGCTCCTTCTCGACGATGTCGCCCGGCTTCACCAGCACTTCGATGACTTCCACGTCCTCGAAATCACCGATGTTCGGGAGCTCGATGGTCTGCTCGGCGGCCACGCGGATCCTCGCTAGCTGGTGATGGGGTCCGGCTTGTCCGGATCGATCTTGTAGTGCTCGAGCGCCTTGCGCACGGTGCCGGGCGGGATCGCCCCCGTGCTCGCCAGCCCGTCGAGCGCGGCCAGCGCCACGAAGTGACGACTGACCTCGAAGTGGTGGCGCAGGCGCTGGCGGCGGTCGGAGCGGCCGAAGCCGTCGGTGCCGAGCACGCGGTACGGCGCCGGGACGAACGGCCGGATCTGGTCCGCGTAGGCCTTCACCCAATCGGTAGCGGCGATGACCGGCCCGTCGCGGCCCCCGAGCTGTGTCGCCACGTACGAGCGCCGGCTCGGTTCGTCCGGGTGCAGCAGGTTCCAACGCTCCGCCGCGACTCCGTCGCGGCGCAGTTGGTTGAAGCTCGTCGCGCTCCAGACGTCGGCATCGACCTGCCAGTCTTCGCGCAGCAGCTCGGCAGCCGCCAACACCTCGCGCAGGATCGAGCCGCTGCCGAGCAGCCGCACGCGCGGGCGATCGCTGGCTTCGGCCTCGCGGAGGGGATAGAGCCCGCGCAGGATTCCCTCCTGCACCCGCGCGCGCAGCTCTGCATCGTCGCCGCCCGGCATCGGCGGATGTGCGTAGTTCTCGTTCATCACCGTCAGGTAGTAGAACTCGTCCGCGCGTTCCTGCAGCATGCGCTCCAGCCCGTGCTGGAGAATCACCGCCAGCTCGTAGGCGTAGGCGGGGTCGTAGGCGACGCAATTCGGGATCGACGAGACCCAGAGCTGGCTGTGGCCATCCTGGTGCTGGAGTCCCTCGCCGGAGAGCGTCGTGCGGCCGGCCGTTCCGCCGATCAGGAAGCCGCGGGCTCGCGAATCGCCCGCGGCCCAGAACAGGTCGCCGACGCGCTGCACGCCGAACATCGAATAGAACGCGTAGAACGGGATCATCGGGACCCCGTGATTCGCGTAGCTGGTGGCGGCGGCGAGCCACGAAGACATCGCCCCGGCCTCGTTGATGCCCTCCTGGAGGATCTGCCCCTCGGCGTCCTCCCGGTAGTACATCACCTGTTCCGAATCGACCGGATCGTATTTCTGGCCCTCGGCCGCGTAGATGCCGAGCTGTCGAAACAGGCCCTCCATCCCTAAGGTCCGCGCTTCGTCCGGAACGATCGGGACGACGAAGTGGCCGATCTTCTTATCCTTCACGAGCGCCGACAGCGCGCGCACGAAGGCCATCGTCGTCGACCACTCGCGCTCGCCCGAGCCCTCGATCAGCTTGTCGAAGAGCTCGAGCGGCGGGGCCTCCGTGGGAGACACATCCGGATGTCGGGCGGGGAGATAGCCCCCCAGCGCCTTGCGGCGCTCGTGCATGTAGCGGAGTTCCGGCGCCTCGTCGTAGGGCTTGTAGAACGGCGCTTCGTGGAGCTTCTCGTCGGGAATCGGGATCCGGTAGCGATCGCGGAACGCGCGCAGCGCGTCCTCGCCGATCTTCTTCTGCTGGTGACTGATGTTCTTGCCCTCGCCGGCCTCGCCCATCCCGTAGCCCTTCACGGTCTTGGCGAGGATCACGGTCGGCTGCCCGGTGTGGTGCACGGCGCGATCGTAGGCGGCGTAGATCTTGAGCGGATCGTGGCCACCGCGGTCGAGCTGCCAGATTTCGTCGTCGGTCATGTGGGCGACGAGGGCCTCCAGTTCGGGATGGGTCCCGAAGAAGTGCTCCCGCGTGTAGGCGCCGCCGCGCGCCTTGTAGCTCTGGTAGTCGCCGTCGACTGCCTGTTCCATCCGCTCGAGCAGGAGGCCCTTGCGATCCTTTGCGAGCAGGGGATCCCAGCGGCTGCCCCAGATCACCTTCAGCACGTTCCAACCGGCGCCGCGGAAGCCCCCCTCGAGCTCCTGGATGATCTTGCCGTTGCCGCGCACGGGTCCGTCGAGGCGCTGCAGGTTGCAGTTCACGACGAAGATCAGGTTGTCGAGCTTCTCGCGCGCGGCCAGGCCGATCGCCCCGAGCGACTCCGGCTCGTCCATCTCGCCATCGCCGCAGAACACCCAGACCTTGCGGTCCGCCGTGTCCGCGATGCCGCGCGCGTGCAGGTACTTCATGAAGCGCGCCTGGTAGATGCCGAGGATCGGCCCGAGCCCCATCGAGACGGTCGGAAACTGCCAGAACGACGGCATCAGCCACGGGTGCGGATACGAGGACAGCCCCTTGCCATCGACCTCGCGCCGGAAATGGCCGAGCTGCTCCTCGCTGAGCCGGCCCTCGAGATAGGCGCGCGCGTAGATGCC
>CAYOHN010000096.1:0-10485 GCA_964403735.1 uncultured Spirochaetales bacterium
GGCGCTGCGTCGTCGGGATCCGCGCGCTTGCATGCTCCGCCGGACGGGGCCGTGCCTGACGCCCATCGGAAGCGGGGAGATCCGTTCCCACTTCCGCTCGGACTTCTTTCTCGCCCGGGCCCGGTTACCATCCGGACTGCGCCCACCAAGGAGATCTCGATGCTCGCCTACACCACGATCGGAACCAACGACCTCGCGCGCGCCGTCTCGTTCTACGATGCGCTGCTCGCCGAAATCGGCGCGAAGCAGCTCTTCGGCATGGACCGCATCAAGTTCTACGGGACCTCGACCAGCGCGCCGATGCTCGCCGTCTGCGTCCCCTACGACGAGAAGCCCCACGTGGCCGGCAACGGCCAGATGGTCGCGATCCCGGGCGGCTCGCGAGCGCTCGTCGACAAGCTCCATGCGAAGGCCCTCGAGCTGGGCGCGACGGACGAGGGCGCCCCCGGCGAGCGCATCCCCGGCGTGTTCTACGGCGGCTACGTCCGCGATCTCGACGGCAACAAACTCTGCTTCATGGACATGAAGGTCGGCTGAGCGGAGGCACGGCATGGGCGGAACGGAGACGGCCGAGGAGCATCCGGCGCGGGCGGCGGCGCGCCGCTCGATGGACGCGGTCCACCGCAAGGACAAGCAGGCCTGGCTCGACAACTTCGCCGCCGACGCCGTCGTCGAGGATCCCGTCGGGCCCTCGGGGTTCGATCCCGAGGGCCGCGGGCATCGCGGCCGCGAAGCGATCGCCGCGTTCTGGGAGCGCTGGATCGCGCCGAAGCGCGTGCTCTTCGCCGTGCGCGAGTCCTACGCCGGCGGAGCTGAGGTGGCGAACGTCGGCTCGATCACGACGGTGTTGCCGGGCGGCGCCGCGATGGTGGTGCAGGGCGTCTTCACGTACCGCGTCGATGCGGCGGGGCGGGTGGTGGCGCTGCGCGCATTCTGGGAGCCGGCGCTGCTTCAGTCGATCCCCGCTCCGCCGGCACCCACGGTTCCGGCAACGTAAACGCGACGGACTCAGCGCGTTTCCGTGACGCTGGCCGGTCTGTTGCGGCTCTTCGGCCGTCGGCTGGACTCGGTGATCGAAATGGCCGCCGCCGCAAACCGGGCCGGCATCGACCAGATCGCGGTCCCGGAACACCTGGCGATCGGTCCCCACATGGATGCGTACCCGTGCGGACGCTTTCCGCTGCCGTCCGACGAGCCGTGGCTCGACACGCTGGCGGCGATGGCCGGCGCGACGCGGCGGATCCGGCTCGCCACCGGCATGCTGATCGCGCCGCTGCGGCCGGCGCGATCGCGAGTCGCTTGCCCGGCGCAGGAGCTGTCCGTACGGCAACGGCGCACCGGTTTGATCGGGGCCTCACGGAGCCAGGCGATCCGCCACCCAGTCGAGCCATGGCCAGCGCGTAGCGAACAGGATCCAGACGAAGGTCGCGAGGTAGGCGCCACGAACCCGGTGGCGATCCGGATCGAGCTGGGCGATCCCCATCGAGAGCAGGATCCAGCCGAAGCCGGCGACGGGGGCCGCCGCATAGGTGGTCGCGCAGAAAGCGAGCAACAGGAAATCCCGTACGCCGCGAGTCCATGAGCGCGGCGCGAGGAAGGTCAGTACGACAGCGGCCTCGATGATGAGCGTGGCGAATGTCATCGCGCGAGCCACCGCATGAAGTCGTTCGGGAACCTGCGCCATCCCCGGCCACGGGACGAATACGCCGTCGACGTGCGCACGGGTGATCTCACGAAGCGCGAGGAGCTGCTCCTCTCCCAGACCCGCGGCGAGGCGCGCGATCGATGCGAAGCGCGGGTCGTCGACGAGGGTCACAGAAAAGAAGCCGCCGCTCAGGAAGTCGGGGGAGAGCACCAGCTTCCAGAACGTCGCGAACGCGAACGTAAGGCCGATCAGCACCCGGCCGTTCCACGCGAGAATGCGATCGCGCTCGGTCGCGATGGACGCCAGCGCTGCGGCGAGACACCAGTAGACGAGGAGATAGGCGTGGTTGTCGTTGGTCGGCCATCCGAAAGCGATGCGAGCCGTCGCGAGTCCTGTGAGTGCGAGCCACACCAGCGGGTGGCGCACAGCGCCCGGCGAGAGGAGTCCGAGTCCGACGACGACCACGGCGATCGGACGAAGCCCGCGCTGTCCGATCGGCTGGAAGAGAAGCCCGACCAGGAGCAGGCGAAGCGCGAGGTCGGCGCGATCCATCCCCACGAGCTCTCTCCAGAGTCCCGGTCGCGGCACCTCGTTCACTCGCCGCGGGTGGGAACGCGGAGAGATGCCAGGGGCTCCCCTACCGGGATGAGTGTCTCGCGTGTGAAGTGGACGCGATACACGCGGATCTCGATTGCTTCGAGCGGTCCCGCATCGGGAGCATCGGACTCGCGGACGAATCCCTCGAGCGCGCGCGCCAGCACCCGCAGGCGATGAACCGTCGGCAAACCGACCGCTCTCCTGGCCTCCCGGTCCAGGAACTCCGGAACTTCGATCGCCTCGCGAAGACCGGGTCGGAGCGCCACTGCGTGGAGGTGCCTGCGCGACGGTGAATCCGTCGTCGCGAACATGCCGAAACCGCCGCCGAGCCATGGAGAAAGAACACCCGTCTTCGCTGCCGTGATCTGCGCAATGGCCACCGCGAGAAGCAGTAGCGCTGGCAGCGCGTACAAACGCGCTGCCAGCGCCCGGAGTCGCACTCCGATCACGCGTCAGTAGCCGACCGGTGGATCGACGGCGACGTAGTGAACCTCTTCGCCGCTCCACGCCTCGATGTACCAGGTATTGCCGCACTTCATGTAGGCGCGATCGTTCACCTCGACCTGCTGGAGGTTGCAACCACTCTGCTGCTGCATCGAGTTCCATGCGGCCGCCGTCACCGCAGTACCGACGGCGATCGTCATCCACGTACCGAGGCGCCACTCGAAATCGTCATCCTCCCAGACTTCCCAGCGATCCCAATCGACTTCGTTCCAATCCACGTCCTCGATGCGGTCGTCCCAGAAGTCCTGGCGATCCTCGCGGGCGTTGCTCGCGAAGTCCTGGCGATTGTCCTGGCGGTCCGTGCGATTCTCCTGGCGAGTGTCGGTCCGATCGGTTCGACCCTCCTGGCGATTGCCTTGGCGTTCGGTGCGGTTGCCCTGGCGTTCGCCCGCGTTCGGGCGCTCTGCGGCTTCGGGACGCGTACCGGTGTCGGGGCGCTTTGCCGCGAGCTTCCGGTTGCCATCGCCGGGTCGCTTCGCCTCGTGGATCCGACTTGCGCCGCCAGCGGATGCGCGCGGCACGGCACGGGCTCGTGGCTGCCGCTGCGCGCGACTCGCCGATCCCAACCCGCGCGACGCCGGCCCCCCCTTGTTGATCGACCGGCTCGATCCGCCGCCACGATGGGACGCGGCGCGGGCGGAACCTCCGCCGGCGGCACCGCCGCGAGCTGCGGCACGTCCTCCGCCACGACCGCCACCTCCGCCGCGCGCCAGGGAATCGGCGGCGCCAAAGACGAACGCGACGAGAACCGCGAGGAGCTGGATCCAAAATCGTCGTCTTCGGGCCGTCATCGAGAATCCTCCTGCGCGGGCGGCGTCTCCGTGCGTCTGGGGGGAAGAACGAACGGAACCACACGTGCGCCCCTCGGCGCGGCGAGTTCGAAGAGCGAGTCTCGCGTTCGCGGATCGAGGTCCCAGTTCCGGAACGCGGCGCGGAACTGTGGGCGTCCGTCGGCCGTCGCGAAGTCCATCACCAGACGCGCCGGTACTGCGTGCTTACCGGTCTGGATCCACAGCTGCACGTCGATCCCGGTACGCAGACGGAGGGCGACATGCTCCACGTCGACGTCGTCGATCTGTTCCTCGCCGATGACGCGCGCCGCCACGACGCTGTCGACGAGGATCGATCCGAGATCGCTCATGAACAGATTGGCGGTCGGGAGCCGCATCCCGACCTCCTCTCGAAGGAAGTCGATGAGCGAGTCGATATCGCCGGTGCGAGGCGTGGTGGCGAAGACGTTCTGGGACGCGTCCAGCACCGCCACGTTGGCGCCGTCCCAGGCCCAGAGCAGATGGCGGCCCTCGCGGCTCCAGGACTCCCCACGCACCCGGTCGGGACGACGGATCGTTGCGGCGCCGCGGCGCCCGAACTCGAGCAGCTCGCCGTCCTCCTGCACTGCGTCGTAGGAGGACTCGTACTCGTACGACAGTCGCTGTGCGCCGCCGAGTGTGTCGACCATGCGCTCGACGGCTTTGTGAGCAGCCGGCTCGATCGCCGTCTCCGCTGCCTCCTGGGCGAATCCGGGTTGCGCCAACAGCCCTGCTGCGGCCGCCAGCGTGACCGCCCGCAGTCGCCAGTTCATCGATCGTATTGCCAGTGTTCTCATCGTTCGTCCTCCTGTCTGGCGTGGATCTGCTCAGATCCCGACCAGGCCCATGATCAACTTCTTTGCGATCTCCCCGATCGGGATCTGCGTCGCCACGACGGCGATCAGCGGGATGGCGGTCGCGACGAGAGGGGCGAGCAGAGTGCCGCGCGCGACGGGCGCGATCCGCAGGCCGCGCACGGTCTCGTAGATCGCGGCGGTATCGGCCACCGGACCCAGCTCTGGCGCGGCGAGGAGCGCATCGTCGTCGACGGTCTCGCGGCGAAGCCAGCGACGTTCGACGAGCCGGCCGTGCTCGGCCAGCAGCGCGCCCCAGCGCGCGAGACCACCGAGCCGCAACGCGAGGAGGCGTGGTGCGAAGGTGAGCATCGGCGCCACAGCGATGGCCATGTTCAGCAGAAGCAGTGCCGCAGCCGGCGCCATGAGGGTACGAAGATCGAGCCCGTGATACGCCGCCTCGTGAGCCCAGCGGCCCGCGATCGGTACGGAGATCGCAAGAAACAGTGGCGTCAGCCCGGCCGTCGTCCGCTCCAGGAATCCAAGCCCACCCGCGCGATCGGGATGCGTTGCCACGAGCGCGAGATCGAGGCGCGCGATCCGCGCGAACGCCCAGCCCACGATGCCCAGCCGCCAGACCCATGCAAGTAGCGCCATCACGAAAATCGGGCGCGACACGAACGAGAACCAGTAGACCCCGAAGTGGACGCCCTGATCCGCGGGCGCGTCCCACGTCAACTCGTGGAAGTCGTCGGCGCGGTACCAGCCGATCACGCTCGCGAGCACCGCGAGCGTGATGATCGAGACGAACGCGATGGGCGAGGTCCGCAGGCCGCTCGCGCGCTCCAGGATCGCGCGGAAGGCCGGGAGATCGGCATCGGTGATCAGACCACCACTCGAAAACTGTGGCAGCGAGACTCGGAGCGAGTTGCGGATCGTCGCCTCGGCGACGAACAGGAGCGGTAGCGCCAGAAGAAAGCGCGCGTGTACGCCGAAGTGCTGCAGAAGCGGCTCGGCTACCGTGCCGGGAAGAAATCGACGCTGCCAGATCGCATACGCGACGAGCGGCAGCCAGGTGAGTGCAACGGCGAGCGCGATGCGGCGTCCGAGCCCCGAGCCGCCATTCCCCGGGATCAGTCCCACCGCCCGCTGCGCACGCGAAAGCGCGTCGTCGGCGATCTCTGCGAAACGCGCCTCCGGTCCCGGGGACTCGATCCTCGACTCGCGCGGCGTGTCCCGCATCAGGACCCCCCTGCGGCAGGCGGGATCGGAGCCGGAGATGCGACACCTACTCGCGCGCCGAGCCACACCGCCGTGTCATCGATCCGGACGGTCTCGGCCTGGACATCCAGCGCGAGAGGCCGCCCGCGTACCATGACCGACTCCGACAGCCCGGCCGGGAAGCGGAACGACCCGATCTTGTGGAGCGGGAGCTTCACGCCGAAGCCTTTCTCCTGGAACTGCTTGGCAAGCAAGCCCTTGACGTCGATCTGCTCGAGCACCCACTTGCAGAGGCCCGTCTGGCTGGCCAGGATCGCGTCCACCCGCGCCCATGTTTCCGCGGACGGGACCACGCGAAGCTGCAGCTTGGTCTCCTGGAAGCGCGGCGTCGCCAGGATCTCGGCGCCCTGCGCGGAGAAGCGGAGCGTCCCTGCGAGCGGATAGGTCGCGCGGACCACGCTGCCGGAGACGCGTTCGCGCAGATCGAGGTCGCCGCACACCATGCCGGCGACGTTGCGTCCCTTCCAGGACACGTGGACGCTTCCCTCGCCGCTGCCCTCGACCACCTCCACGGGCAACGAGAGCGTGATCTCGTCGCTCCCGAAGACGATCGTGGGCGTTCCCGGCCCGAGTCGGCCGCTCACCCTCTCGACGAGCAGATCCACGGTCACGTCGCCGAGGGGGATTCCCTTGCGGAGCGTCTTCTCCTTGTGGGTCTCGATCCCCGCGAGCGTGAGATCGACGCGACGCGCGACGTCGGCGAAGACGCGCTGTACCAGCGCATCGAGGAACACGGTGGGCACCGCGATCACGACATCGCCGTCCGGAATGTCCGCGTGACGCGGATCGGCGTCGATCACTTTCTCGAGGCGCTCCTGCAGCGCGTCGGCTCTCTCCGCGAGCCTTGCGATCTCCGCCTGCCACGCGGCTCGCTCCGCGGACGACGGCTCGCGACTGCACGCAGTCGCTGCGAACGCGAGCAACGCAGAGAGAGCGACTACCGCGCTCCTCACGCCCCGCCCTTTTTCGCGGCCGGTTTCGGCTTCTTCTCGATCTCGACGCCGAGGCCGCCTTCGCCGCCCGTGACGGCGCCGACGCTTGCATCGAAAGACACCCAGAGTTTCCCACCCGCCGCGATCACACGCTCGACCGAGATCTCGAGAGGCACCTCGAGCGCCCCTAGGCGGACCCCCTTTTCTTCCACCGCCGGCACCGGAATCGCCCTGGATAGCGACACGGGCACTTCGATCGCGGGAATCGCTGCCTGCAGGATCTCACGCCCCTTCGAACCGAGATATCGAATCACGCCCCCGCCGAGCGTTCCTTCGAGGCCGCCTGCTTCGGCGACATCGATGTGATCGATCGCGATCTGCACCTTCAGGATCCCGGTCACGGGATCGATCTCGGCCGCACCGAGGCCGCCATCGATGCGGAGGCCGATGGAGCGCTCCGGGAAGCGCTTCGGATGGATCCGGCCAGCGATGCGGACGGCGCCGTACTTGTCGCGAAACTGCATCTCGGCGCTCTCGAGTCGAACGATGAAGCGATCTTCGAGCAACTGCTCGAGCGGGAGCTGCGATCCAAAGAGGTCGGCGACCAGATTCTCGTCGACTCCGACGAAGAACCGATCCTTGGGGATCAACGAACCCCTCTCCGCCTCGGCCACGAGTTCCTCGAGTCCCCGAATGCGCCGTTCCAGCGCGACCCTGCGCGCTTCGTGGGCGGCTTGTTCTTCGGAGGGGCCGCATGCCGGCATCGAGAGCGCGCACGCGACAAGGACCGCAGCAGCAGTTCGGACCGGACGATGCGCCGGGGCCATTCGAAATCCTCAGCCCGGAAACAGCAATGTGACCGGGAAGCGAAGACCCCAGTCCGGCCCGCCCTCCGGCGTCTCGGCCCACCAGCGCCCGAAGACTCCGATCTGGACGCGCTGGCTCCCGATCTCGAACACCTGCGTGATGCCCGCGTTGAGCGGAACCGACCACTCCTCGCTCTCCCAGTCGTACGTGCTCTCGGTGTCGAACTCGAAGCCGGTGGCGTTCTTCGTGGTGTAGTTCACGAAGGGCTGGAGGAAGGTGGCGTTGACGTCGTCGGGGCCGTAGCCAAAGTCCCAGTTGTTCTGAAAGGGGACAGTGATCAACGACGCAACGGGATTCGCAAGCTGCTTCGCGAGCGTCTCGGCGTCCGATGAACCAGTTGCGTCCTGCGCCGCCGCGCTCCAACAGGTCAGAACGATCATCAGGGCGGCTGCGAGAGGGCCGAAAGGCAGCGGGCGGCGGACCATCAGAGCTCCTCCTCGAGACGCCTAGAAATGAAGTCCGAGGCCCAGGAACGGACCGCTCATCGTGTAGTCGACGTCGTTGTTCGTGCTCGGTCGCTTGCGCTCGACGTCGAGGTGCTTGTAGCCGACGTGGACGCTCACGCGATCCCACGCTCGCCAGTTGAGCGACGGCATCACCATCCACGTGAACTCCGACGAGTCCCCGATGTCGAGACCACCGACGTCGGCGACCACGGAGAGTCCCAGGCTGCGCGTGATCCCGGCGCCGACACGAACTCCTGCGACCGGATCGACCCAGTCGTTCGATGGGCTGAAGTGGCGTCCGAATCCGCCGAAGGACCCGTTCAGATCGACGTCCGCGCCGTTGTACCAGTAACGCGCGCCCGCGAGCAGATCGAGACGCACGCGCGGCGCCTCGAGCGCCGATTCGTCACCCCAGGGCGCTACGACGTCGAGCACGCGAAAGCCGAGCTTGGCGTCGAGAACGATCTGTGTCAGGTCGACGTCTGCGCGCGCGAGACCGCCCAGGACATCCGACTCGTCTCCGGTCTTCGTGTAGACCGCATCGAAGAGCAGAACCAGACGGCGCCAGCGCGCATCCACAAATGCCATACCACCGAGCTCGAGGTCTTCGAGGATGTCGACGAAATCCTGATCGATCTCGACGTCTCCGGCGCGCGTCTCGACATCGGCCTGGACGCCCGCCGCCCACACGTAGGTGAAGAGCGCGAGATCCCAGTCCCGCGCAGGCGGCGGTTCCGCAGCCGATTCGGATGCGAACCCCGAGGACACGGCCAGCATCATGATCGGGACGGCGAGGAATCGGCGGATCATCTTGCGCGACTCCGATCGTCGTTGAGGTTTCCCGTTCGCTTCGCCCATTTCCTGATCGAGTTCTGACCACGGATTCCGGGGCAGCTGGTCCGGATCCGATGGGATCAGCGCTCGGCAGGACGCTGGAACGGGAAGACGACGCGCCAATCCCGCTTCATGTCGACCACCGTCCAGCCGCTCGAGGCGGACTCGTCGAGCGCCGCATCGAGGCGGCCGATCGGCGACTTCCTGTCGTAGGCCCACTCGCGTTTCTCGTCGGTGTGGCGCACCAGCAGCCCGAAGTGCGGCCCTTGGCTGCTTGTAGTCCATTGCAGCATCTGCAAGTCGCCATCGGAGTTGCCGAAGGCGGCGATCGGCCGGCGGCCGATGAACTGGTGGATGGCGATCGGCTTGCCGGCCTTGTCGTCGATGAACTGGACCTTCGGAAGCCGGACCAGCACCGGACGGCCGTCCCGCATCTCGAACTTGGTCTGGATCGAGGAGCCGACCACCTGCTCGGGCGGAACGCCGTAGACCTCCTCGGCGAAGACGCGCAGGAACTCGACACCGCCCCCCGAAACGATCCAGGTCTGGAAGCCGCTCGCCCGCAGATACGCGAGCAGCTCCAGCATCGGCTGATACACGAGCTCCGTATACGGGCGGTCGAAACGCGGATGCCGCGCCGTCGCGAGCCACTCGCGGACGATCCCGGCAAACTCGTCGGTGGTCGACCCGGCGTGCGTCGCCATCACCAACTCGGCGATGCCGTGCTCGCCAGCGGCCGCGAGAGCCTCCCGGTCGTTCTCGAGCACCGCGCGAAACGGCTGCTGCGCCTTCCACTCGGGATGATCGGGAGCGAGCGCTTTCACGCGGTCGATCGCGAACGCGAGCTGGAAGTAGATCGGCTGCTCGCCCCAAAGCGTTCCGTCGTTGTCGAAGACGGCGATACGCTCGCCGGGCGGCACGAAGTCGGGGCTGCCTTCGCGCGTGACCCGCTCGACGAAAGAGTGGATCGCCCGCCTCGCGGCGCCGTCGTTCCACGAGGGAAGGGGATCGGCACTCCACGCTGTTGCCGGCGCCAGGATCACGAGTCCCGCGGTCAGTGCGGCTATGCGGACCGCGTTGCGCATGCTCACGACCCCTTGCGTCGATATGACGCTCAGCTTCCCTGCCCGGTTCCGAGCTTCTCCATTACATCGTCGAGGGAGAAGCTCGCGGCCTTCTGCCTCGGCGGGAACTCCTTGAAAGTCTTCAAGAAGTTCGCGACGTAGGCCTGAGCCGGAACCAGCAGGAAGGCACGATCGAGCAACCAGTCGTAGTACGTGTTGGAGGTGATCGTGGCGCGCTCGTACGGGTCGCGCCGCAGGTTGAAGATCAGCGGCAGGCGCAGCGGCGTAAAGGGCTCCGCCCATACACGCAGCGTTCCCGGCGCTCGTTGCTCGCTGAAGACGATCTTCCAGTTCCGATAGCGCAGCGCGGTGAGATCCCCGTCGTCCGAGAAGTAGAAGACCTCGTCGCGGGGGCTCTTCTCCGCCTCGCCGGTCAGCAGGGGCAGCATGTTGTAGCCGTCGAGGTGCACCTTGTAGGTGCGCCCGATCGCGGAAACGCCGCCCTGGAGCAACTTGCTCTTGATCTCGGGCTCACCCGCGGCGGCCAAGAAGGTCGGTAGCCAGTCCATGTGATGGACGATCTCGTTGGAGATCGATCCGGCCGCGATCTTGCCCGGCCAGCGGACGGCCGCCGGGACGCGCCATCTACTATTGCCGCCTCATACAATGTTGGATCAACTCCGGCAAGGGCGGCGAGATAGATGATAGCCCC
>CAYOHN010000096.1:10495-11425 GCA_964403735.1 uncultured Spirochaetales bacterium
CAGCGGACGGCCGCCGGGACGCGCCAGCCGCCCTCCCAGTTGGTGTTCTTCTCGCCGCGGAACGGCGTGGCGGCGGCGTCGGGCCAGGTGTTGTAGTGGGGCCCGTTGTCCGTCGAGTAGAAGACGATCGTGTTGTCGGCGATGCCGAGCTCATCGAGCTTCTTCAGGAACTTCCCGATGTGCATGTCGTGTTCGACCATGCCGTCGGCGTACTCGTCCTGGCCGGAGATGCCACGCAGTTCGGGCTTCACGTGGGTGCGGAAGTGCATCCTGGTCCCGCTCCACCAGATGAAGAACGGCTTGCCGGCCTTGTGCTGCGCCTCGAGGAAGGCGAGTGCGCGATCGGATGTGTCGTCGTCCACGGTTTCCATCCGCTTCTTGGTCAGCGGGCCGGTGTCCTCGATCTTCTGGGTGCCATCGGGCAGCGCCAGCGAGTGGATCACCCCGCGCGGACCGAAGCGCTTCCGGAACTCGGGATCCTTCGGATAGTCCTCGTTCTCGGGCTCCTCCTCGGCATTCAGGTGATAGAGGTTCCCGTAGAACTCGTCGAAGCCGTGGTTCGTCGGGAGATGCTCATCGCGGTCGCCGAGGTGGTTCTTGCCGAACTGTCCAGTGGCGTAGCCCTGCGCCTTCAGCAGGCCCGCGATCGTCGGCTCTTCCTTGCGCATGCCGAGGTCGGCACCGGGAAGTCCGACCTTCGAGAGGCCTGTACGGGCGACGCTCTGCCCCATGATGAAGGACGCCCGGCCCGCCGTGCACGACTGCTCGCCGTAGTAGTCGGTGAACATCATGCCCTCGCCGGCGATCCGATCGATGTTCGGCGTCTCGTATCCCACCAGACCGTGTGTGTAGGCGCTGATGTTCGACTGGCCGACGTCGTCGCCCCAGATCACGAGGATGTTGGGTTTCCCCTGCGCGGATGCCGCCGGA
>CAYOHN010000097.1:0-11398 GCA_964403735.1 uncultured Spirochaetales bacterium
GTTGAAGTCGAGGTTGATCAGGCCGTGGCCGGTGATCAGGTCCGAGATGCCGCGCACGGCGCCGAGCAGGACGTCGTCCGCCAGCCGGAAGGCATCTTGCATGCGCGCGCTCTTGCCAGCGACGGCCAGCAGGCGCTGGTTCGGGATCGTGATCAGCGTATCGACGACCCGGTGCAGCTCGTCCATGCCCCGCTCGGCGTGCTTGGATCGTGGCTTGCCCTCGAACGTGAACGGCTTGGTCACGACGGCGACCGTCAGGGCGCCGACCTCGCGAGCGACCTCGGCGATGATCGGCGCCGCACCGGTGCCGGTGCCGCCGCCGAGGCCGGCCGTCACGAACACCATGTCCGACCCGATCAGCAGCTCGCGGATGCGATCGCGGGCCTCGAGCGCTGCCTCGCGGCCCTTCTCCGGGTTCGCGCCGCAGCCGAGGCCGCGGGTCACCTCGCTGCCGAGCTGGAGGCGCAGTGGCGCCAGGCTGTGTTGCAGCGCCTGGTTGTCGGTGTTCGCGGCGATGAACTCGACGCCCGAGAGACCGCCGGCGATCATCGTGTTGAGGGCGTTGCCGCCGCCCCCGCCGACGCCGACCACCTTGATGACGGCCTGGAGCTTCGACGGGCTCTCGAACTCGAGCAGGTCGGTGTTGCCATCGTCGGGCCCGATCTCGAGCAGCTCGAGCGGCTGCCCGGATCCCGACTCGCCGGCCTCGGCGGCTGGCTGCCGGGTCCAGGATCGATCCGTCTCTTCGACGACGCGGTCCTGGGACGAACCGTCCCGCCTGTCGGTCTCAGACTTGCTCGGTCCCGAGTGCCCGAGTTCCAGATTCCCGAACTCCGGATTCCCGAGCTCGGAATTTCGCGGATCGCGATTGCGCGGCGCCATGACTCACCCCCCTTGGTCCGTCGCGGCGATATGGTCGCCGCATTGTACATGAAACATTCGAGAAAGCAGCAGCTTCCCTGCTGGATTTGCGAGCTGGTGTCCGCCCGGCTCGGAGGCGGGTGCCCCCGGCTGCCGGATTCAGTCGAACTCCCCGTAGAACCACTCGCGCATCCGCTGCCGGACGCGGCGGAAGATCGACTCGTCGCGGATCCGAAACCGGCTCGGGCCGCGGTCCTGGTTGGCCCCGTACAGGACCAGGCCCACCCCCGTTGCGTACATCGGGTCGCGCACCACGTCCTGCAGGCCGCCGATGTTCTGTGGCGTTCCGAGCCGGACGGGAGCCTCGAAGATCTCCTCTGCGAGTTCGGCGATGCCGGTCAGTGCGGAGCAGCCGCCCGAGAGCACCACCCCGCACGGAATCCGGTCTTCCAGGTTCGCCTTGGCGAGTTCGCCGCGCGCCAGCGACAGGATTTCTTCCATGCGCGGCTCGATGATCTCGCAGAGCAGCTTTCGTGACACTTCTCTGGGTCGACGCCCTCCGACACTGGGAACCGTCAGGATGTCATCGCTGCCGAGCAGTCTTGCCGACGCCACGCCGAACTTCTTCTTGATGCGCTCGGCTTCCTCGAACGGCGTACGGAGGCCGACGGCAATGTCATTGGAGACGTGGTTACCGCCGAGCGCCAGTACCGAGGTGTGCGTGATCGCGCCATCGGCGAACACGGCGAGATCCGTGGTGCCGCCCCCGATGTCGATCAGGCACACGCCGAGGTCGCGTTCGTCTCGCGAGAGCACCGCCTCTGCGGAGGCCAGGGGCTCGAGCACGATGTCGACGACATTGAGGCCGGCCTTGTTGGCACACTTCACGATATTCTGCGCGCTGGTGACGGCCGCCGTCACGATGTGGATCTTCGCCTCGAGGCGAACGCCGCTCATGCCGAGCGGCTCGCGGATGCCGTCCTGGTCGTCGATCACGAACTCCTGCGGGATCACGTGGATCACTTCCCGGTCCATCGGGATCGCGACGGCCTTGGCGGCGTCGATCACGCGGCGGACGTCGCCTTCGGAGACCTCCCGGTCTTTCACCGCCACGATGCCGTGGGAGTTGAAGCCGCGGATGTGTCCGCCGGCAATGCCGGCATAGACGGAGCTGATCTCGCAGTCTCCCATCAGCTCCGCTTCTTCCACGGCACTCTTGATCGATTCCACGGTGGCGTCGATGTCCACCACGACGCCCTTGCGCAGTCCGCGCGACGGATGCGTGCCGATGCCGATCACATCGACGCGCTCCTCGCTCTGCTCGGCCACGACCACCCCGATCTTCGTGGTGCCGATGTCGAGGCCGACGATCAGGTTTTCCTTGCGCGCCATCTGTTCCCCCCCTGTGGAAGCCGCCGGCGTCAGCCCGCGCGGCTTCCGGTTCCGGGCGCCTGCGGCGGTCCGTCCGCCGACGCCTCGTCGCTGTCCCCAGCTACGGGGACAGCCGATCGCAACACCACTTGCCCTGCGAAGCGCAGGTCGATCTCGTCAGCCGTGTGGCTGGCCGGTACGACGGCGAGCACGCGGGCCAGATGTGTGAGCTGAAGCTCCAGCTCGCGGTTGCCGAGCAACACGCGCGGTGCGACGCCGGTCAGGTGCAACACCGGTAGGGCGTGCGGATCCGGCCCGTCGAGTTCGATGCGGGGCTGCGCGAAGCCGGCGCTCTCGACGGTGCGGGCCAGCGCGACGCCGGCGGCGAGCCGCGGATCGGACGCACACGCGCGGATCGGCTGACACACGGGCACGTGGGTTCCGGCGAGCTCGAGCCGGGGCAATTTCTCGGCGGCAGCGGCGGCGAACGGCGTCCCCTGTGCATCGATCAGGAACGCCTCGCCGGATCCGCGCACCCAGATCGCGGCGGGCACCCGCTCGACGATGCGCACGGCGATCGTGTCCGGCGCCACCCGGACGGCCCGCGCCTCGACGATCCACGGATGGCGGGAGAGCCGGCCGATCACGTCGGCGGGCATGCGGATCGCGGTCGCGGTGTTCGCCGGTCGCCGGATGAGACGAGCGAGTTCGGCCGTTTCGATCCGGTCGGCGCCGAGAATCGCCACTTGCTCGATGTCGAATGCAGCGGGAACCGCGGCGACGGCGACCCGCAGCAGCGACCCGGCCGCCAGCACGCCCGCGACGAATGCCAGCAGCGCGGCGATGGGCGTGAGACGCCGGACGAGTGCGCGCCGCCGGGCGCGGGCCCCTTGACGGCGCAGCTGCGAGCGCACGCTCTCGAGCGCCGCCTGCCGCTCCTCCCACGTCGGTCGCAGATCCCCGGTCCGCCGTCGTCGCCGCCAGAGGGTCATCGGCACCGCGGAGCCCTCCTTGGGTCACTCGGGCTGGCCCTCTGCGCGTCCGCCGGCATCGATGCGGATGTCCCCGTACTCGGCCGGCCGACGATGCGCACCTCGAGTTCGAGCTCGATGCCGGTGCGTTCGCGCACGGCCTGCTGTGCGCGGGCGATCAACGCGAGTACGTCGTCCGCCGTGGCACCGCCGCGGTTCACGATGAAGTTTGCGTGTCGTGACGAGATCTGCGCACCCCCGATCTGCAGTCCCTTTAGACCAGCGGCTTCGATGAGCTGGCCGGCGCGTTCGCCCGGCGGGTTCTTGAACACCGAGCCGAACGAAGGCTGGTCGACGGGTTGCGTCGCGCGCCGGTGGGCGAGGTGGCGGTCGATCTCGCCGCGGACCCGGGCGCGATCGGCCGGTTGCAGCGCAAAGCGAGCTGCCAACACCACGGCGCCGGGCCGAAGGCCGCGCGCTCCGCGATAGACGAACTCCATCTCGTCTCGCGAGCGCAGGCGACGCCCGGTGCGCGGCTCGGCGAGCTCGACATCCCGCACCACCGCGCCGGTCTCGGCGTCCGGGACGCCGGCGTTCATCGCGATCCACCCGCCGACGCTTCCGGGGACGCCGGATCCGAACTCGAGGCCCGACAGACCGCGCTCGGCGCACAATCGGACGACCTGCGAGTGCGAGACCCCCGTTTCGGCACGCAGCGTCACGCCGTCCGCAGCGAGCGTCAGCGCCCGCAGCCGCTGCGTCCGCACGGCGACGCCGTCGAGTCCGCCATCGCGCACGACGGTGTTGAAGCCGCCCCCGAGCACGAGGAGCGGGATCCCGAGGTCGGCCGCAAGTGCAACCAGGGCCGTGAGCTCATCGAGATCCTGCGGCACGGCGAGGGCATCTGCCGGACCTCCGACACCGACGGAGGTATATCGTGCCAGCGGCACATCGAAGTCGACGCGGGGGCCGAGCAGCGCTTCGAGGGCGCGTCGTGTCGCGCGCGCGATCACGAAGGCCTGCCTTCGAGCGCCGCCAGCAGCAGCGGGCCCAGCGCGGAGATGTTGCCGGCGCCGAGCGTGATCACCAGATCCCCGGGCTCGAGGGTGCTCGAGATCTCGTCCGGGATCGCCGCAGGATCCGGCACGAAACGCACGTCGCGCTGCCCGTGGGCGCGGATCGCGTCGGCGAGCGCCCGTCCGTCGATGCCGACGAGTTTGTCCTCGCCGGCCGCATAGATCTCGGTGATCCAGAGTACGTCGGCCTGGTGAAAAGACGTGGTGAAGTCGTCGAAGAGCAGCTGCGTGCGCGTGTAACGATGTGGCTGGAAGACGACGACGACGCGCCCCGGGTGAAGGTCGCGCGCGGCGGCCAACGTGGCGCGGATCTCGGCGGGATGATGGCCGTAGTCGTCGACGACGCGAACGCCCGCGGTCTCGCCCTTGGTCTCGAAGCGGCGCTCGATGCCCGGGAAGCTCGCGAGCGCGTCGGCGGCGACCCCGAACGAGACGTCCAGCTCGAGCACGACGGCCAGCGCCGCCAGCGCGTTGCGAACGTTGTGCTCGCCGGCGAGAGCGACTTGAACGCTGCCGAGCGCCTCGCCGCGCCGGCGCACGAGGAAACGCATGCCGCCCGCGTCACTGCTGGCTTCATCGGCCATCAGATCCGACTGCGGAGAGAGGCCATAGGTCGAGACGCGGCGGGTGAGCCGCGGCAGGATCGCCTGTACGCCCGGGTGGTCGAGGCAGACGACCGCGAGACCCCAGAACGGCACCCGGTTCGCGAAGGCGACGAAGGCGTCGTGCAGCGCTTCGACCGAGCCGTAGTGGTCGAGGTGCTCGGCGTCGATGTTGGTGATGACGGCGATGATCGGTGCGAGCCGCAGGAACGAGCCGTCGCTCTCGTCGGCCTCGGCGACCAGCAGCGTCCCGGCGCCGAAGCGCGTCGTGGTGCGGCCGCTGGCGTGCAGCACGCGGCCCCCGATGACGGCCGTGGGGTCGAGACCGGCGGCATCGAGCAGGTGGTCGATCAGCGACGTCGTCGTGGTCTTGCCGTGGCTCCCGCCGACGGCGATGCCGTCCTTCAGGCGCATCAGCTCGGCGAGCATCTCGGCGCGGGGAATCACCGGGATCTTGCGCTGCTCGGCCTCGATCAGCTCCGGATTCCCGGGCCGAACGGCGGACGAATAGACCACGACGTCTGCATCCCCGACGTGCTCGCGCGCGTGTCCGACGGCGACCGGGACGCCGAGTCCGCGCAGTCGCGCGATCGTCGCCCCTTCCTTCAGGTCCGAGCCCGACACCCGGTAGCCCTGTTGCTGCAACAGCTCGGCGATCCCGCACATGCCGATGCCTCCGATGCCGACGAAGTGCACGCGTTGGATCCGGCGAAACATCATCGCGTCTGCTCCCCAGCGGATAGCTCGACCCAGGTGCGGCACGTGCCGATGATCTGCCGCGCGGCATCCGGACGCGCCAGCGCGCGCGCGTGGCGACCCATCTCGAGCAGCGTGTCGGGATGCTCGAGCAGGTCGCCGAGGACGCTGGCGAGCTGCTTCCCGTCGAAGTGCGCCGGGTCGAGCAACCGTCCGGCGCCGCTCGCTTCGAGCGCGCGCGCGTTGGCGCGCTGGTGATCGTCCGCGGCGTACGGGTAGGGCACCAGCAGGGAGGGGAGACCCGCCAGCGCGAGCTCGGCGACCGTGAGCGCGCCGGCGCGACACAGAGCGATGTCGGCCCAGTGGTAGCGAGCGGGCAGGTTGGGATCGAACGCGACCACCTCCGCGCGAACGCCCGCGAGCCGATAGGCCTCCGCGACGCGCTCTCGATCGGCGGCTCCGGTCTGATGAAAGACCTCGACGCGCGCCGGGTCGAAATTCGGCAGGGCCTCGATCATCGCCTCGTTGAGCTGTCGCGCGCCCTGGCTGCCTCCTACGATGAGGATCCGGAACGGCGGAGCCGGCGCGCGCCGGGTACCGGCGTCGGCGAACGCGCCGAGCAGCGCGCGGCGCAGCGGCGCGCCCGTGGTCTCCACCGGGGCGAGCCCGGCAAAGGCGGGCTCTGCCGCCGAGAACGCCGTGAAGACGCGTCTCGCGAAGCGCGCCATGCCCCGATTGGTGCGCCCCGGCACGGCGTTCGGTTCGATGATGGCGAGCGGTCGGCGCCACACGATTGCCGCCGCTGCCGCCGGCGCGGCTGCATAGCCGCCCACCGAGAGCACGACATCCACCCGCCGGCGCCGGAGCAGAGCGAGTGCCGAGAGTGTCGCGGTCGCGAACGCGAACAGCGCCGCGAGCTTGGCAATCGGACCGCGTCCTGCGTACGGCTTCGCCGGCAGCGTCACCAGCTCGAAGCCCGCGGGCCGGACGAGCTTTGCTTCGAGTCCGCGTTCCGAGCCGACGAAGAGCACCGCCTCGCCGGCCGCCGCGATCTCCTCGGCGAGTGCGAGCGCCATCGTGACATGGCCGCCCGTGCCGCCGCCGGCGATCGCCCAGCGCACTCCGTTCCGCGGCGACGACGCACTCATCGCGTTCGTCCCCTGCGCTCGATCGCGCGCTCGGCCCGGGGTTCCGCCCGAGCGCCTTCCCGACGGCTGATGCCGAGCAGGATGCCGATTGCCGCGAACGACACCAGCAGCGACGAGCGGCCGTACGAGACGAATGGCAAGGTCAGGCCCGTCGGCGGCACCACGCCCATGACGACCGCCGCGTTGATCGCAGCGGGTACCGCGATGACAGCCGTCATGCTGAACGCCACCAGGAACGCGAAGCGGCTGCGCGTGCGCCCGGTGATCCGGAACCCGGCCACGATCAGCGCGGCGAATGCGCCGAGGACCAGCGTCACGCCGACCAGGCCCAGCTCTTCGCCGACTACGGAGAGCACGAAATCGGTGTGCGCTTCGGGCAGGTAGAACAGCTTCTGGCGGCCGTTGCCGAGTCCGACGCCGGCGAAGCCGCCGCGTCCGAATGCGACGAAGGACTGCACGAGCTGGAAGCCCGAGGCCTGGGCGTTGGCCCACGGATCCAGGAAGGCGAGGATGCGATTCATCACGTACGGACGGATGGCGACGGCGATGCCCAGGACCGCCGCCGCGAGCCCGACCGGAATCGCGAACGCGCGGATCGGCGTTCCCGCAACGAAGAGCTGCACTCCGACGAGCACGAGCAACAACAGTGCGCCCTTCGTGTCGGGCTGCACGAACACCAGGCCTGCGGGGACGATCACCAACAGCAGGACGAGACCACTCACGGGCATCGGGAAGCGCACGCGCCGGCGGCCGCTCGGTTCTCGCGAAAGCGCCGTCGCCGTGGCCAGCAGCGTCGCCCACTTGGCCAGCTCCACCGGTTGCAGCACGGGACCGAGGCCGGGGATCGACAGCCAACGCTGGGCCCCGTTCACCGTCGTGCCGGCGGCGAGCGTGAGGACGAGCAGGGCGATGCACAGCGTCCACAGCGGGATCGCCAGCCGGCGCCACACCGAGAGCGGTAGCAGCATACACAGTGTCGCCACGGCAATGCCGGCGACGAGGCCGGCGAAGTGGCGGACGAAATGCGGGGGGACCCGGGCGTCGAGGGCGAACGGCGCCGTCGTGCTCCACACCATGACGAGCCCGATGCACGAGAGCACTGCCGTCGCAGCCACCACACCGCCGTGCGGCGGCGCGGGCCGGGAGGGGGCCTTGGCGGGAGCCGGACCCGCGATGACGCTGGCCATGCTCACGGCGTCTCCTCGGGGTGGGCAGCGATCCACGCGCGGGCTGCTTCGCGGAAGCGGACGCCGCGGTCCTCGTAGTTTCGAAACTGGTCGAAGCTGGCACACGCTGGCGACAGCAGCACGGTGTCTCCGGTCCGGGCGAGCGCGCCGGCGCGGGCCACTGCGTCCTCGAGATCGACGGCACGTTGCACCGGTGCGCGCCCGGCCATCGCTGCCTCGAGCGCATCGGCTTCTTCGCCGAAGAATACGCACGCGCGCACGTGCGCCGCGGCAACGTCGGCGAGCGGGCGCAGGTCCAGTCCCTTGCCGCGGCCGCCGGCGAGCCAGATGGCGCGACCCGGCACGGCCCCCAGCGCGAGTGCGGCCGCCGCCGGGTTGGTGGCCTTCGAATCGTTGACCCACGTGACGCCGGCATGCTGTGCCACCCGTTCCCGGCGATGCGGCGGCGGCGCGAAATCGATCAGTCCTTCGGCGGCCTTCGCCACGTCGGCGCCGAGCGCGCGGCAGACCAGCAGCGCGGCCAGCACGTCGTCGATCGGTGGGGCCGCGGCGCCGGCGCCGGCGATCGCGTCGAGCCCGATGCGCAGCGGAGTGTCGTGCTCTCCCGCGTTGCCAGTGCGCAGGACGGCCTGTCCGGCATCCCACCAGGCGCCGCTGTCCACCGGGCCGCGCGTCCGGAACCACCACTGTCGTCCGCCGCTGCGAGCGGCGATTGCCGCCGCCCCCGGATCGTCGGCGTTGCCGATCGCCGTGTCGCCGGCGCCCTGACGCACGAACAGCTGGGCCTTGGCCTCGGCGTAGGCGGCCAGTGATCCGTGCCGGTCGAGATGATCGGGTGCGAGATTCAGGATCACCGCGACCTGCGGTCGGAACGCCTCGACCGCCTCCATCTGGAACGACGACACTTCGAAGACCGCGACGTCGAGCGGACGGCCGACGAGTTCGAGCGCCGGTGGCCCGATGTTCCCCGCGGCCTCGGCGCGCAGCCCGGCGGCGCAGAGCAGGCGCGCGGTGAGTGCGGTGGTCGTCGTCTTACCGTTGGTGCCGGTGATCGCGACGACCGGGACCGAGAGCGCGCGCCACGCGAGCTCGACGTCGCCGAGCGCGCGATGCGCTCGGTCCATCCAGCGAGCGCGCGGCACGCCGGGGCTCGGCACCACGAGGTCGAACTCCGCCGGGTCCGGGAAGGTCGTGCTGGTGCGGAGCTCGACGCCGAGCCTCCGCAGCGCGTCGTCCGGATCGGGCGGCGCGCCCGGCGCGCCCTCCGACGCCGGACTCTCGTCGGCCGCGACCACCCGCGCACCGCGTTCGGCGAGCCAGCGGGCCGCGCTGCGGCCCGAGCGGCCGAGACCCAGGACGAGCACCCGCTGTCCGGCGAAGGATTCCATTTCAGCGCAACTTCAGCGAGGAGAGGGCGACCAGCGCGAGGATGATCGACACGATCCAGAATCGGACCACGATCTTCTGCTCGGCCCAGCCCAGCTTCTCGAAATGATGATGAATCGGTGCCATCAGGAAGACCCGCTTGCCCGTCACTTTGAACCAGGCCACCTGGATCACCACGGAGAGTGTCTCCGCCACGAAGACTCCGCCGATGACACCGAGTAGGATCTCCTGGCGGATCAACACGGCGATCGTGCCGATGGCGCCTCCCAGTGCCAGCGACCCCACGTCCCCCATGAACAGCTGCGCCGGAGAGCTGTTGAACCACAGAAAGCCGAGTCCCCCGCCGACCAGCGCACCGCAGAAGATCGGGAGCTGGTCCGCGCCGGGGACGAACTTGATCGCGAGGTAGTCGGCGATCACCGCGTGACCGGCGGCGTACGAGAGCAGCAGGAAGCTACCAGCTGCGATCATGATCGGTCCGATCGCGAGACCGTCGAGGCCGTCGGTGAGATTCACGGCGTTGCTAGTGCCGACGATGATGAAGATGGCGAGAGGCACGTAGAGCCAGCCGAGATTCGGCGTGAAGTCCTTGAAGAACGGGACCGCCAACTCCTTGTCGAAGCTCGGATCGGTGTAGATGGCGACTGCCACGATCCCGGCGATGACGATCTGCGCCACCATCTTCGCGCGCGCCGAGAGCCCTGCCTCGTTGCGCTTCTTCGACACCTTGCGGTAGTCGTCGAGGAAGCCGAGGAAGCCGTACGCGACGGTCACGCCGAGGACGATCCACACGAGTCGGTTCTCGAGATTCGACCACAACAGCACCGCCGTCAGCAGCGACAGCAGGATCAGCAGTCCCCCCATCGTCGGCGTGCCGGCCTTGTCCTGGTGCGCCGGTCCGATCTCGCGGATCGGCTGCCCCGCTCGCAGCGAGGCGAGCATCCGGATGAGCGCCGGGCCGACGAGGAAGGACAGGAACAGCGCCGTCAGTGTGGCAGCCGCGGTGCGGAACGTGACGTAGCGCACGACGTTGAGCGCAGAGAACTCGGAGGCGAGCGGGAAGAGCAGGTGGTAGAGCATCAGCGCCGTGCCTCCGCGGGGGCGGCCGCCGCATGCTGCGCAGGTTCCTCGGGCTGCGCGAGCGCCTCGACGATGCGTTCCATTCGCATCGAACGCGAGCCCTTGACCAGCACCCAGTCGCCCGGACGCAGCGCGGCGCGAATCCGCGGGATCACTTCGACGGTGTCTCGGCTCGCGGTGGCGCACTCCGGCGGCAGGCCGGCGGCACGCGCGCCGGACACGACCTCGTCCGCAGATTCGCCGAGCGCGAAGAGCAGCTCGATCCCGAGCTGCGCGGCGAGCGCGCCGGCGGACCGGTGCGCGTCGCGTGCGATCGGACCCAGCTCGCCCATGTCGCCGAGCACCGCCAGCCCACGGCCGGCGCCCTTCAGCTCGGCGAGGCTGCGCAGCGCCACCTCCATGGACTGGGGATTCGCGTTGTAACTGTCGTTCAAGACCACCACGTCGTGCGGCAGGGCGATGCGTTCCATGCGTCCGGCCGGAGCGCGATAGCGCTCGAGACCCGCGACGACATCGTCGAGGGACGCGCCCGCGGCGAGCGCTCCGGCGGCGGCCGCGAGGGCGTTGATCACGAGCACCGTGCCGACCGCGTGCACGCGGACCGGCGCGCGGCCCGACGGCGTCACCAGCTCGAACGCGACGCCGCCATCCGGAAGCCGCGTCTCCGCTTCGGCGCGCACGTTGGCCGCAGCGCTTCGCCCGAAGCCCAGCCGCCGCGCGCGCGTGCGCGCGAGCTGCGCGGTGACCCTCTCGTCGTCGACGTTTGCGACGGCATCGGACGAAGCAGCAGCCACGCGTCTCAGCCTGCCCGCCTGGACCTACCGCGACCCGGCTTTCTTCGAGCTCGAGCGGGCGCGTGTTTTCCGGCCCAGCTGGCAGGTGGTGTGTCACGTGAACGACCTGCCTGAGACGGGCGACTATCACGTCTTCGACTTTCTCGGCGAGCCGGTCTTCGTCGTCCGCGGCGAGGACGGCGTCATCCGTGCGTTTCCCAACGTCTGCCGCCACCGCGCGGCGCGC
>CAYOHN010000098.1:0-782 GCA_964403735.1 uncultured Spirochaetales bacterium
GAGGAGTCGGGGGTAGGCGGTGCGGCGAAACGGGGGCGGATGCGGATGCGGACGGGGACGGGGACGGGGACGGGGACGCGGATGATCGGGAATCGCGCACTTCCGACCGCGTCCGTTCGTCTTTCTTCCCTCTATTGCATTGTCTAATCTCGTACCGGCCACACCCCCTCACCCTCACCCTCGCCCTCGCCACTTCCCCCTTCGTCGACGTCCCGTGGAGCCCGCCCATGCCCCCCGAACCTGCCGCGATCGTCCAGGGCGATCGCTCCGTGCTCGTCGAAGTCGACCATCCGCGCTACGAGCAGGCGCGCGAGGTGCTGGCGCAGTTCGCCGAAATCGAGAAATCGCCCGAGCACATCCACACCTACCGTGTCTCGGATCTCTCGCTCTGGAACGCGGCGGCGGCAGGCGTACGGGCCGAGCAGGTACTGGAAGGCCTGCGCGCGATCAGCCGCTATCCCGTGCCCACGCACGTCGAGCACGAGGTGACCGAACGCATGGCGCGCCACGGAGTGTGTTCCCTCCACGACGTGCCGCGCGACCCCCAGCGGCTGCGGCTGGCGGTGGCGAGCGAGTTCGTGCAGGCGCGCCTTGCGTCCGATCGGCGCGCGGCCGCGCTGCTGCGGCCCGGTCCGGCCGGCTTCACGCTCGAGCGCGAGGCTCGGGGCCAGATCAAGCAGGTGCTGCTGCGGATGGGCTACCCCGTGGCGGACCACGCCGGTCTCGTCGAGGGCAAGCCGTTCGAAGTCGCCCTGCGCCGCGACGGCTTCTCCCTCTATCCC
>CAYOHN010000098.1:792-11128 GCA_964403735.1 uncultured Spirochaetales bacterium
ACCAGGAAGCAGCCGTCCGGGCCTTCATCGAGTCGGGGCGACACGGCGTCGTCGCCCTGGCCTGCGGCGGCGGCAAGACGGTGATCGCGATCGGCGCCATGGCGGAGCTCGGCACGCGCACACTGATCATCGTGACCGGCCGCGAGGCCGCCTCACAGTGGAAGCGCGAGATCGTGGCGAAGACCACGGTCGCCGCCCAGGATGTCGCGCTCTACGACGCGAAGACGAAGGACGTCGGTCCCATCACGATCACCAGCTACTCGATGCTCGCCCGGCGCGGCGGCGAGGGACCGACGCGGCACGTGCACTTCGATCGGCTCGCCGACGAGGGTTGGGGGCTGATCGTCTACGACGAGGTGCACCTGCTGCCCGCGCCGGTCTTCCGACTCACGGCGGAGCTGCAGGCCCACCGGCGCCTCGGCCTGACGGCGACGCTGGTGCGCGAGGACGGGCGCGCCGGAGACGTGTTCGCCCTGATCGGGCCCAAGCGCTTCGACGTCCCCTGGCGGGAGCTCGAGGCCTCGGGACACATCGCCGAGGCGACCTGCTACGAGGTGCGGGTCGAGCTCGATCCGGCGCTCGAGGCCGAGTACGCGACCGCGCCGCTGGCCGAACAGCCGCGCATCGCGGCCGGCAACCCGCGCAAGCTCGCGGCCCTCGAGGCCATCGCGGCCCGCCACGCCGGCGATCGCGTGCTGGTCTTCGGCACCTATCTCGAATCCCTGCAACGCGCCGCGAAAGCGCTCGGCCTGCCCCTCATCAGCGGTGCCACGCCGCACGCCGAGCGCGAGCGCCTCTACGAGGCGTTCCGACGCGGCGAGTTGCGCAGCCTCGCGCTGTCGCGGGTCGGCAACTTCGCCATCGATCTCCCGGATGCGAACGTGTTGGTGCAGCTCTCGGGCACCATGGGCTCGCGTCAGGAGGAGGCGCAGCGCCTGGGCCGGCTCCTGCGGCCGAAAGCGGGCGGCGCACGGTTCTACTCCCTGGTGACGCGCGATACGGTGGAGCAGGAGCACGCGCTGCGCCGTCAACTCTTCCTCGTCGAGCAAGGCTATCGCTTCTACATCGAGGACCACGAGAATCACGGAGATCACGAGGACCACGAGGACCACGAGGACTACGAAGACCACAAGGACCACGAGGACGGCACGACCGCGGGTGTGGGCGCGGACGGGAAGGAGAGGCGATGAGCGGCAGCCGCGACCGCTCGCGCGCGGGCTTTCCGATCGCGCGGTTGACCGCCGCCACGGTCGACACCGTGTTCGAGACGCTCGCCGGTACGCCGCCGCCCCGCGGCACCAAGGCCAGCCGGCAGGCTGCGCTCGCCGCAATGCTTCGCGATGGCGATCGCTGGGACGGGTGGCTCGAGGGGCTGCCCGCGCTCTCGCTCCTCGTACTCGAGATGCTCGTCGAGGCGGGCGGAGGGCTCGAGATCGACGACCTGATCGAGTTGCTGGTCCGGCGCGTCGGATGCAGCGAAGCGCAAGCAGAGGCCGCCTGTGACGTGCTGCTCGAGCGCCGTCTCGTGCTGCCGCTCGGCTCCGACCCGATCGCACGGGTGCCCGATGCGATCTGCGTCTTCGAGGGCGCGCTGCCGCCGCTCGAGGCGCGCCTGCGCGGCGTCAGCCTGCCCGATCGACCGCCCGAGCTCAGCGCCGAGAGCGCGCCCGCGGCGAGCGACGCAGGCCTGTGTCAGATGCTGGCCGTGGCGGGACTCACGGCCCATCGCACGCTCGGGTTCACGCGGGCCGGAATGCCTCATCGGGGCACGCTCAAGCGTTTCGCCCGGGGGCTCGGGGTCTCGCAGGACGAGGTCTTCGCACTCGCGGTGCGTGCCCTCCACAGCGGGCTGCTGCGGGCCTTTGAAAAGCGCCTGCTGCCTTCCGGCATCTCGATGCGGGCCGCCGCCACACGCGGGACTTCGCAAGCCTCGGATCTCACAGGCTGGCTCGAGCCCGGGGTCTGGGTCTGCGAGCAGGCGCTCGTTCGCGCGCTCACGAGAGCCTACATCAACGCGGGTCCCGCGGCCGGTCCCGATGGCGAGGGCGACGGCGAGGGCGACGATCAGGGCGCCCAAGTCGTGCTGTCGATCGACGCACTCGACGAACGCAGTCGCGAGATCGTCGACGGCCTCGAAGCGCTCGAGCGCCGCACGCTGGACGCTGAGGTCTGGCTGCGCCCCTCGCCGCCGCCGCCGGAGGAGCGCAGCGGCGATGGCCATGTGACGGCGGGTCTCGAGGTCCTGCTCGGCCCGGCCGCCCATCCGGAGATCGTGGCGACGATCTCGCTCGGCTGCGAGCTCCAGCGCATCGATCGCGTGCTCAGCTTCAAGATCACCCCGGCTTCGGTCAAGCAGGGCCTGGTCGCGGGTCTGCGCGAGGGCGAGCTCTGCGCGGCTCTGGCCGCCGTCGGAAAGAATCCCGTCCCCGAGGCCGTGGCGCAGCGGGTCGGCGAGTGGGAGCAGGCGGGACGGGTGGTGCCCATTGCCCGGGGCTGGTTCCTGTTCGCGGGCCGCGAACTCGCGACCCTGCTCGAGAAGGGCGCACTCGCACCCCACCTGCTCGGATCACCCATGGAGGGCGTGCTCGAACTTGCGCCCACGACGCCGCGCGACATCCTCGCGACCGCGCTCGCCGAGCATCGCGTGACTCCCGCGCTCAGCTATCCGCTGGAAGAGGCCGACCTGCAGCGCGATTCGCCGATGCTCCAGAATCGGGACTTCCGATCCCCGAGCCGGCCGTGGGATGCCGACGCGAACGACGCCTGGGTGATCGGACCGGACGACGAAGTGCATCCGGATCTGGCCTCCTCTTCTTTCTATTCTTCTTCCTCTTCTTCTTCCTCTTCCGGCCACTCCGCCGCCGGCGACTTCTTCGCTGAGCTGCTCGCGCGATTCGAGCGACCGTGGCCCTTGGAGGCAGGGGGATCGCCCGCACTGCGAGAGCGCCTCGCCGCCGCGCGCGCCGAGGGCTTCACCCGGGATCTCGCCGAGCACCTCTCGCCGCAGGAGCTCACCCCGAACATCAGCCCGGACAGAGCCATCGAGCTGCTGCTTCTGGCCGGCGCCAAAGGAGCGCCGGATGCCACCCCGGCCGATGTCGTGGCCAGGGCGCGCATGCTCGACAGCGCAGTTGGCCGGCTTGAGCGCTCCGGAGCCCGGGAGCTGGCGCGCTTCGCCCGCAAGCTCGACGCTTCGAACCGGCTGGCGTTCGAGGCGGCACGCGCGAGGCGCCTGCCGCTGATTCCCTTCCTCGCCTTGAAGCCCAAGTGGCGCCGCCGGCTCGTTCAGGTCGCCGACGACCTGGACGATCTACTCGACTTCACCGAAGAGGCGTCCGGACCGCAGCGCCTGACACCGGACGGACGGGCGCTGCTCGAGCTGCTGCATGACCCGCTGACCTTCGCCGCCGCCCTGCACATCACGAGCGAGGGTCAGCACGAAGACGCCGCCAGCCCTGGTACGTGCAGCAAGCTGCCGAACGGGTCGCGAGCGGGTTCGAAGCAGCGTCCGGTGACCGCCCACCTGAATGCGATGCCTGACGGCCGTGGGGTGAGCGTGGTCTTCGATGACGAGGCGACCCCGTTCCCGCCCGCGCGACCGCTCCCCCGAGCGGATGATTTCCCCGAGCTCGATCGCTTCGAGCTGATGGCCCGGCTCGCCAAAGCTGTGGAGACCCGACGGCCGGTCTACCTCTCCTGCGAGATCGAGGGACGACACTCGATCCGATACATCAGTCCCGATCGCATCGAGCTCCGGGGCAAGCACCAGATCCTGCTCTGCCGGGACTGCGAGACCGGAGAGGGCCGCGCGCTGCCGATTCATGGAATCCGTAGCCTGATCGGCTGATCGCGCTGGGTGAGCTGGGTGAGCTGGGTCAGCTGAATGAGCTGAATCAGCTCAGTCAGCTGTCGGGACCCCGTCCCAGAGCTGATCGTCGAGGCAGCGCCAGCGGATTCCCGTCGATCACGCGGATCGCGCCGCTGCGGATCTTCGCGTTCGCACCCCGATCGAAAGTCGAGACCCGCCCCGCGTGAGCGAGCGCTGTCATGAGCCCGCGTTCTGGCCTGCGGATCCCGTGGCGCGAGAGATCGCCGGAGAGGAGCGCGTGATCCTGTCGCGGGCGGCGATGATCCGGTCGAACTCGAGCGTTCCCCACGTTTCGTGGTGGGTCCCGCGCGGCCTGACGCTCGAAGAGCGCCCCGCCGAAGGCCCGCGTTCTCCGACACGTCGTGGAGCGCCGAGTTCGGGTGGAGACGGTCGAAGGTCGTGGGCCAGAAATGCCCGACACCATCCCCCTGCTCGAGGATCGTAGAGCGGAAGAGCCCGGTCCAGGCTGGCATCTTCCTGGTCGATCATGCGATCCGCATGATACTGTTGAAATTGAAAGTCGTTTTCAATAACTTGAGGCCGGGATCTCGCCTACGAGGCCACTGAAGAATTTGGAGAGCTTCACATGAGTCAAAACTGCCATCTGACGACCCTCAGCTGCTGGGGACATTGCCGAATCGACCAATGCGAGCACGGGCATGTCCACCTGACGATCCGCGACCTCACGCTCCGCCTCTCGACCGAAGACCTGTGTGGGCTGGCGGATGCGCTCGCGGTGGCGAGGCGGCAGCTTCGCGAGCCCGCTCGGGACCGCGTCCTGTGCTGACGCGAAGCGGCACGCTCACACCCGGCTTGTTCGACGTGGCAGACGTGTCGGCGCTGCGAGAGCTGATCCCGCCGCCGAGCGCCGGTGTGCAGCGCAAGGTTCTCTCGCAGCTCGACGGACATGCGGAACACTTCGCAGCGCTCACGCGGTTCGCCGGCATCTGCCTGATGCGGCCGGAAGGTGAAGTGGAGGTCGGCGCACTCGCCGGCGCGGCGGGCTTCGCCACGGCGAGCGACGGTGGAAAGCGGCTCTGGATTGCCGATCCGGGCGAAGATCGGATCGGGACGGCGTTCGACGTGCCGGCCCGCGAGGCGCGCGCCGGCGTCCTCCTGCTCGTCCCGGGCAGCGACGTGACGCTCCGGGCAAACGGCGGTGCGTCCTTCGTCTCGAGCCGCGACACCCTCGCCGCAGCCTTCTCCCCGGCTCCACCGCCACCCGCCGCACTCTGTATCGAAGTCGAGGAGGTCTTCTTCCACTGTGCGAAGGCGCTCGTCCGCTCGAACCTGTGGGGCGCCGCGGTGGCGCCCGACACAGCCGACGATCACGCGGCGGTCTGCAGTGCGACCCTCGAGCCGGCCCACCGCGCCTGGCTCGCACGGGCCCCCTTCGCACTCCTCGCCACCTGCGATGCGGACGGACGTGCCGACATCTCGCCGCGGGGCGACCCACCGGGATTCGTCCGCGCCCTCGACGAGCATTCGCTGCTCCTGCCCGACCGGCCCGGCAATCGACTCGTCGACAGCTTCCAGAACGTGCTCGCGCAGTCCCGGGTCGCTCTGCTCGCCCTCGTCCCGGGGGAGGACGGCGCGCTTCGGGTGCTCGGTCGGGCACGTCTCACGCGTGAGCCCGAGCTGCTCGCGGACTCGGCCGTACGCGGCAAGCGGCCACTCGTGGGCCTGCGGATCGACGTGACCGACGTGTTGCTGGCGCACCGCGCCGAGCCTTTCGTCGCGAGCGCGCTCTGGGAGAGCGGATCGCGCATCGCTGGCAAAGCGTTTCCGACGCTCGGCCGCGTCCTGGTCGAGCAGGCTGGGCACCGAGGCCTGAAGGGAACTATCACCTCACGTGTGCTCGATGCCGCGCTTCGTCGGGACGAGCGGCGGAACCTGTATTGATGTCGCCGCCGCGCTGGTCGCTCGCGGGGTTGCGCGCACTGATTGGCCTTGCGTGCATCGAAGCGCCCCAGGCGCTCGCTGCCCTTCACCCCTCGTGGCGAAACGACGGCTCCCCTTGCAGGCTGCTCTTTGCGAGCATCGAGGCGGCGCTCCAATCCGCCGAATGGCGCCAGGCGCTCGACGGTCTGCTCGCCGCCCTTCTCGCCGAACAGGCACGGGCGTTCGCAGACCGCTCGCTCTACGAACTCGCCGCACTCCACGGGACGAAAGACGGTCTGTCCCCGCGCGCACGCCTGGCGCTGCTCTGGACGCTCGGCCGGCATCCTTGCTTCGCGGCCCGGCGGATCGAAGAGCACGTCGCGCGCGGCCTCGTGACGCCGCCACGGATCGGCAGCCATCCGCAACACGACTCGTCCGATTCGCTGGAGTGGGTGCCCGAGTGGTTGGAGTCTCGCAGCAACGCGCCGTCTCCGACCGCGACACGCCGATTTTCATAGCCGGGCGCTGGGCCTGACGATCGGGCAACCGGGCGCGTGGACCGCGAGACCCGCCGCCCACAACGATCAGCGCACCGCCAGATACACGAGCGAGCCCAGAAGAAGCCAAAGGGCGGCGCCGAACACGCAACCAGCTGCCACCCCTCGCGCAGCGTCCAGGCTGCCGTCGGCGCCTCCTGCAACGACTGGCGCTACCACGGCTGCCGCTCGCTCCATGTGATCTCGACGCTGACCTCCTCGCAGCAGCATCTCCACCTGTTCGGAGCGCATCCTATCTGCGTCGCCGCGACCCCGGTGTGGGTGGTGGCCTTCGTCGAGTTCTCGTTGCTGTGCCGTCGGCACGCGCTGTTCGCGCTGGACGGGGGCCGCGAGCATGAGCCCCGAGGATATCGGGTGTTCTCGCATGTCTCGAGGAACACGAGGCAATCGAAGTCTTCCCGCCCGTCACGCCAGGGCGTTGTGCGTCGACCCGGGGCGCGGTTCCAACGCGGAATCCTCCCAGGTGGAGCCAGTCGCCGTACGCACCGCGCGTGCAGTGGGTTACCCGTCGTCTCTCGAGCGAGCGACTACGAGAGACCGGGCGACGCGACGGACGCCGTAACCCCGGAGCACGCGCTCGCGTATGCGTCGGTTCGTGAGAGCACGCGCTCCTCTGCACATCGTTCGTGCTGCCGAGCATGCGATGTTCCGCGTGATCGGAGGACGATTGCGACGGCGAGACCAGGGGATATCAGCGGCGGGACTGCTATTCGCAGCAATGCTTCTCAGCGCACCCGCCTGGGCAGAGACGGTTCGCAATGGCTTCGTCCTCGCACCGGCGTCCGTCCCGGTGGACGAGATTCTCGCCGGCGGGCCACCCCGCGATGGGATTCCCGCGCTCGACCATCCCGACACCTTCCCCGCGGCGCAGGCCACGTGGGCCGACGACGATCTGGTGCTCGGTATCGTCGTGGGCGGCGCCGCGCGGGCCTATCCCATCGCCATCCTCAACTGGCACGAGCTCGTGAACGACACCGTGGGCGGCGAGCCGATCCTCATCTCCTTCTGCCCGCTCTGCGGCACGGGCATGGTCTTCGATCGTCGCGTCGCTGGGAAGGCGCGTCGGTTCGGTGTCTCCGGCTTGCTGTACCGCTCGGACCTGCTGATGTACGACCGCGAGAGCGAGAGCCTGTGGTCCCAGATCTCGGCCGAAGCCGTGACAGGCGCGCTGCTCGGCGAGCGCTTGCGCCTGCTGCGATCGCGCACGGAGGAATGGGGGCGTTGGAAGCGTGCGCATCCCCAGACGACGGTGCTCTCGCGTGCGACGGGCCATGCGCGCGACTACGATCGCTCCCCCTATGGCGGCTACGCGCAATCGCGCGACGTCCTGTTCCGCGTGCCCCTGGATCGTCGCTACCACCCGAAGATGCCCACGCTGGGCCTGCGGGTCCCGGGTGAAGGCGCGCGTGGCTACCCCGCGTCCGAGCTGGCCGGCGCCGGAGGCTCCGTCCGCGAACGCTTCCTGGGTCGCCACGTGCGCGTCGCCTACGACCCCGATCGACAGCTCTTCGACGTCACCGCGCCGCCCGAGGTCGAGGTCGTCGAGGGCTTCTGGTTCGCGTGGGCCGCATTCCATCCGGAGACCAGCGTGTACACCGCAGGCTCCGCCGCGGAGCCAGACGGCCGGTAGTCGCCCCGCCGAGCGTGACGGGGGCCCGGCATCGGTTTCATGGCGTGGAAGGTGCGCGCTGTGCATGGCGCAGATGCGCGCGCTCGTGAACGAGTAGCAGATGTTCGCGCCGCCCATGGGCCGGTGGTAGGCTGCGCGAAAGTTCAATGTCTCGATGAGTTCGTGGAGGAGTGCGTGCATGGATCCTGCGAGCGCAATGCCGTCCACGCTGAATGACGCGATCGCCTCAGAACCCATCTGGCTGCAGGCCTGGGTCATGCTGCTCGTCGTGACGCACCTCGCCGCGTTGCTCTTCGTCGTCGGTCGCGAGGAGGGACGCTTCTTCGTGCGTCGGGAAGCCATCGCGATCGTCGCGTCGTTCTTTGCCGCCGTATTCGTGATGGGTTGGCTCTACGAGCAGGTGGGCTACGTGCGCCTGCTCGGCCTGGCTCATCTCGTCTGCTGGGGGCCGGTCTGGATCTGGATCCAGTCGCGACGTCGCGCGATCGGCACGACCACCCTCTTCGGCAAGTGGATTCGTCTCTATCTGCTGATCGCCGGCATGTCGCTGCTCATCGACGCCATCGACGTCGCCCGATACCTGTTGGGCGACGGGGCGCTGCTGCCACAGTGAGCTCTGGGCTGAACCCCGCTCCCGAGTCCAGCGTGGCCGTCCTGCCGGCCGACTCCAACAGGTCATTTCCGGCTTCGATCTCGATCGTCTCGCCATGAAGCGCGGGATGAAGATCAGCGAGGTCGCCAAAGCGGCCGGGGTGCCGACCTCGACGGTGCGCTTTTACGAGCGGCAGGGCCTGCTCGAGCCCAGTGCCCGGAGTGCTTCCAACTACCGACTCTACGTGGCGGAGGATCTCGAGAGGCTCCGTTTCATTCGCGCGGCCCAGGCGACGGGCTTTACGCTGGGCGATGTGAAGGCCCTGCTTCGCCCTGCCCCATGCGGCCGGGTCCAGTCGCTGATCGAGCAACGGCTGGCCGAGGTCTCGCGCCGGATGGCGGAACTCCGGCGCGTGAAGCGGATTCTCGAGCACTCCCTGCACACCTGCCAGGAGCACGCTCCGAGTGGTCGCTGCAAGGTGGTGGAGAACCTCTCGTCCTCGGCGCGCGGCAGGCAGCAAGACCGCTGAAGCAGCGCTCGCCCGCACCCTCATATTCGTCTTCTGCGTGCCACGCGTGGGGTCGGTCCTGGCTGGCCAAGCGGCCGGGGCTTGACCTTGAACCGTGGTTCAAGCCGTAGGCTCCGACTCGACCCGAGTGAGGAGCCGGATCGATGACCGAGGGCAGCTACAGCGCCGAAAGACAAACGACCTACGACCTGGCCGTCTTGGGTGGAGGCTCGGCCGCCTTCGCGGCGGCGCTCCGCGGCTCGGAGCTCGGAGCACGCGTGCTCCTCGTGAACGAGGGTCCGATCGGAGGAACCTGTGTGAACGTCGGCTGCGTCCCCTCGAAGACGCTGATTCGCGCGGCCGAGAACGTCCACTGGAACGGGCTCGCACGTTTCCGCGGTAT
Source organism: uncultured Spirochaetales bacterium (assembly GCA_964403735.1). Classification (GTDB taxonomy): domain Bacteria; phylum Myxococcota_A; class UBA9160; order UBA9160; family PR03; genus CAADGG01. The sequence continues at coordinate 10,232 of CAYOHN010000098.1, forward strand.
CGAGCCCGAGGCGAGCCGCGTCGACTTCCCGCAGCTCGTGGGTGAAAAAGACGAGCTCGTCGCGAGCCTGCGCCAGGCAAAATACATTGGCGTCGTCGCGGACGACCCGCGCATCGAAGTGCGCGCGGGACACGCTCGACTACTCAAAGCCGGCGTCCTCCAGGTGGACGCCGAAATCGTCCACGCCGACAAGATCCTGATCGCGACCGGCTCCAGGCCGGCATGGCCGTCGATTCCCGGCCTCGATGACTCCTGGGCCTGGGACAGCACCCGCGCCCTCGACGCGACGGCCCTTCCCCGGGAGCTGATCGTCCTCGGCGGGCGCTACATCGCGCTCGAGCTCGGGCAGATGTTCGCGCGGCTCGGAAGCCGCGTGACGATCGTGCAGCGAAGCGAGCGGACTCTGCCGGGCGAGGACCCGGACGTGGCCGACGCGCTCGCAGCGTCGCTGCGCGCCGAGGGAATCGAGATCCGGACGGGGCACGAGGTTCTGCGCGCAGGCACAGACGGACAGCGCCGCTTCGTCGACGTCCGCCACGAGGGCGAAGAGACGCGGCTCCACAGCGACGCGGTCCTGGCGGCACTCGGACGCGCCCCCAACGACGACGGTCTTGCAGGCGTCGCGCTCGACCCACTCGGTTTGGTAACCGTCGACGAGCACCTAGAAACGAACCTGTCCGGGGTCTACGCCGCCGGCGACGTGATCGGCGATCCGATGTTCGTCTACGCCGCGGCCGATGAAGGCGGGCTCGCAGCCGAGAACGCCCTTTCCGGGACTCGCCCCACGCGCGACTACACAGCGATTCCCTGGGTCATCTTCACCGATCCCCAGCTCGCGGGCGTGGGCATGGACGAGACGCAGGCGCGCGCCGCAGGCATCGACATCGAGGTCGCGCT
>CAYOHN010000098.1:11138-11394 GCA_964403735.1 uncultured Spirochaetales bacterium
TCCGCTCGACCGGGTGCCTCGCGCGCTCGCGGCGCGCGACACCCGGGGCTTCGTGAAGCTGTTGCGCGCGCGTGGAGGGGATCGTCTGGTGGGCGCACGCATCGTGGCGCCCGAAGGTAGCGAGCAGATCATGGAAGCCAGCCTGATGATCCGCTTCGGCCTCTCCATCCGCGAGGTCTCGCGGCACTTCCATCCCTACCTGACCCAGAGCGAGGCCCTGAAGCTCGCGATGCTCGCGTTCGACAAGGATCTGGAG
>CAYOHN010000099.1:0-11348 GCA_964403735.1 uncultured Spirochaetales bacterium
CACTCGATACGATCCAACAGGCCACGGCGCTGATGGAGGAGTTGAAGCAGCGCTTCCCGGCGGACCTCGACTACGTCACGTCGCTGGACACCACGCTGGCGGTCAGCGAGGGCATCAACGAGATCCTGCACACGCTCGTCGAGGCGATCGCCCTGGTGATCCTGGTGGTGTTCGTCTTCCTGCAGGGCTGGCGCGCGACGCTCATCCCGTTGCTGGCCGTGCCCGTCTCGCTGATTGGCACCTTCGTGTTCTTTCCGCTGTTCGGATTCTCGATCAATACGATCTCGTTGCTGGCCCTGGTCCTCGCGATCGGGATCGTGGTGGACGATGCGATCGTGGTGGTGGAGGCCGTGGAGCACCACATCGAGCAGGGTCTCTCGCCGCGCGATGCGACCCTGAAGGCGATGTCCGAGGTCTCGGGCCCGGTCGTCGCGATCGCGTTGATCCTGGCCGCCGTCTTCCTTCCCACCGCGTTCATCCCCGGCATCACCGGACTGCTCTACCAGCAATTCGCCGTGACGATCGCGATCTCGGTGTTGCTGTCCGCATTCAACGCACTCACGCTCTCGCCTGCGCTGTCCGCGCTCCTACTGCGGCCGCGCAGCGAACCGCGGGGGCCGCTGGGCGCCTTCTTCCGCGGATTCAACCGACTCTTCGGCCGCGCGACCGACGGCTACGTCCACTGGTGTGGGATCCTGATCCGCAAGACGGCCCGGGCGGGGCTGCTGCTGGTCGGGCTCGCGGTGCTCGCGGGCGTACTCGGCTCGCGGCTGCCCGGCGGCTTCCTGCCCGAGGAGGACCAGGGCTACCTGTATCTGGCCGTGCAGCTCCCGGAGGCCGCCTCGCTGCAGCGCACCGACGCCGTGAGTCGACAGATCGAGGAGATCCTCGCCGCCACGCCCGGCGTTGCCAGCTACAACACCGTGGCCGGATTCAGTCTGCTCAGCGGCGTCAGCGCCACCTACAACGCGTTCTTCTTCGTCACGCTCGAGGAGTGGGGGCTCCGCACCGAGCCCGAGACCCAGTACGACGCGATCAAGCAGCACATCAATCGAGAGCTCGCCCGGCTCCCGCAAGCGGTGGCCTTCGCGTTCCCGCCGCCGGCGATCCCGGGAGTCGGCACGGCCGGCGGCGTGACCTTCATGCTGGAGGACCGTTCGGGCTCTTCGGTCGAGTTCCTCGCCGGCAACACCGAGCGCTTCCTGGCGGCGGCGCGCCAGCGTCCGGAGATCGGCTCGGCCACCACCACCTTCATCGCCAGCGTGCCGCAGTACTTTGCCGACGTGGACCGTGACAAGGCGCTCAAGCAGGGCGTGCGGATCGAAGACGTCTTCCAGACGCTCCAGGCCTACCTGGGCGGCGCCTTCGTCAACTACTTCAACCGCTTCGGACGAACCTGGCGGGTGTACGTCCAGGCCGAGGGCGAGTTCCGCACCACGCCCGAGGGCATCGGGCAGTTCCGGGTGCTGAACGACGTGGGCGATTCGGTGCCGCTCTCGGCGCTGGTCGAGATGCAGCCTGCGGCGGGCCCCGAGTTCACGATCCGCTTCAATCAGTACCGGGCTGCGCAGCTCAACGTGACCGGGAAACCCGGCGTGAGCTCCGCCCAGGTGATGCGCGCACTCGAAGAGGTCTTCGCCGAGACGATGCCCCGCGAGATGGGCTTCGACTACAGCGGGATGTCGTTCCAGGAGAAAGCCGCCCAGGAGGGCGTCTCCCCGCTGGCGATCTTTGCGCTCTCGATCCTGGTGGTGTTCCTGATCCTCGCCGCGCAGTACGAGAGCTGGTCGCTGCCGTTCAGCGTGCTGCTGGGAACGCCGGTGGCGGTCTTCGGCGCGTATCTCGCGCTCTCGCTGCGCGCGTTCGAGAACAACATCTTCGCACAGATCGGTCTGGTGACGCTGATCGGGCTCGCGGCCAAGAACGCGATCCTGATCGTGGAGTTCGCCAAGCTCGAGGCCGAGAAGGGCAAGAGTGCCGCGGAGGCGGCGCTGGCCGGCGCTCGGCTGCGGCTGCGGCCGATCCTGATGACGGCGTTCGCGTTCATCCTGGGTGTCGTGCCGCTCGCGATCGCCAGCGGCTCGGGCGCGGTGGCCCGTCGCATCCTCGGCACCACGGTGATCGGGGGAATGCTGGCGGCATCGCTGATCGCGATCTTCCTGATCCCGGTCTCGTTCTACGTGGTCCAGCGCTTCTCCGGCGGGGATGCAGCCGCGGCGCCGCTCGCGCCGCCGGACGGGTCGCCGACCGGCGAAAGCGAGCCATGAACGGCTCGCGTCTTCGCGTGGTGCCGCGGGTTCTTCTGGCGTTGGCCGTTGCGGGCTGCGCCGTCGGCCCGCGCTACGAACGGCCCGAAGGCGTTGCGCCGGCGGCTTACCGCGCCACACCCGAAGATCCCGCATCGATCGCGGATCTGCCGTGGTTCGAGGTGTTTCGCGACGAGGCGCTGCGCCGACACGTCGAGGAGGCGCTGGCCGCCAACCGCGACCTACAGGAGGCAGTCGCACGCGTGGAGCAGGCGCGCGGGCTCGCGGCCGTGCAACGCGGCGAGCTCTTCCCGCAGGCGAGCTTCGAGCTGGATGCGGTTCGCGAGAGTGGCACGACCTTCGGGTCGCCGACGTCCAGCGACCGCACACAGAGCAACTACCTCGGCGTACTCAATGCCGCCTGGGAGCTCGACGTGTGGGGCCGCATCCGCCGCGCCACCGAGGCCGCCCGCGCGGAGCTTCTCGCCACGGAAGCCGTCCGGCGCGGCGTCGTCCTCTCGCTCGTCACCGGTGTGGCGCAGGCATACTTCGAGCTGCGCGAACTCGATCTCGAGCGCGAGATCACGATGCGAGCGATCGAGTCCTTTCGCGAGACCCGGGACCTGTTCGAGCGCCAGTTCCTCGGCGGTGTCACGTCGAAGCTCGACTACCTGCGCGGCGAGGCGGCGCTGGCGCAAGCGTCGGCAGCGCTGCCGGATCTCGAGCGTCGGATCGTCGCCAAGGAGAACGAACTCTCGGTGTTGCTGGGCCGGCCCGCTGGCGAGATCGGACGCGGCGTTTCACTGCTCGCGCAGGAGCTGCCGCCCGAGGTGCCGGCCGGAATTCCGTCGCAGCTCCTCGAGCGGCGGCCGGACGTGCTCCGGGCCGAGCAGGTCCTGCACGCCCAGACGGCGCGCATCGGCGAGGCGTTCGCGAACTTCTTTCCGCGCATCGGCCTCACTGCCGCGGCGGGACGCACCAGCGGAGAGCTCGACTCGGTGCTCTCGGGTCCGAGCTTCTGGACGCTCGCGGGTAGCGCCGTCGGCCCGCTCTTCACGTTCGGGCGCACCTGGTACGGCTGGCGCTCTGCCGAGGCGGCTGCCCAGGCGGCGCTCTACGACTACGAGCAGGCGGTGCTCGTTGCTCTCGCGGACGTGTCCAATGCATTGACGGCCCGAGAGAAGCTGGAGGCCGTGCGGACCGAGCAGGAGCGTGCGGTCGAGGCGCTCGCGGAGTCGCTGCGCATCGCGCGCATCCGCTACGTCGGCGGGCTCGCCAATTACATCGAAGTGCTCGACGCGCAGCAGCCGCTGTTCCTGGCGGAACTCGATCTCGCGCGCACGCGGCGCGACGAACTACTCGCAGTGGTGGCGTTGTATCGCGCGCTCGGCGGCGGCTGGCAGGAGGCGCCGCCCGCGCCCACCATCCCGCTGCCGCTGCCGCTGCCGCCATGACGGGAAAGATCGCCGTCCTGTGGCTGCTCTCAGCCGTGAGGCTCGCGCCGCTCGCGCGGTTCAACTCGGATCGAAGATGTTCCGCCCGTCGTCGGTGCGCAGGCGGTCGCCCCGGCCGACTTGCTCCTCGGCGGCGAACGCTGTGAGCAACGCCGGCTCGGCGGGCGTGTTGGCGACGGTGCGGCGGCCGTCAGGCAGTCGCGCGAAGACGATGCCGCGCGTCGGGATGCCGCTGCGGTCGAAGTGAACAGTGTAGGTCTCGACGGTTGCGGGACCCTCGGCCGCGTCGGCGAGGGGCACCGGCGGGGCCTCGGGGACGCCAGTGGCCGCGGCGGTGACGGAGCCGATCGCCGGCGCGCTCGTCGGACGCGGCGCGGAGGACAGAACCGTCGCGGAGAGCTTCGACAGGAACCAGCCGACGCCCGTGCACAGCGCCTTCGCACGGGACTCGGCGCGCAGGCGCTCGGTGGCACACGCGAGCGCGTGCAAGGTGTACGCGTTGCCGGGGCCGCCGGCGTAGGGGAGGCCGCCGGTCAGCGTCACCGGGCGCGGATCGCCGTCGTCGATCCCGAGCGCGTCGCGGGCGAGCTGGACGGCGGACGGGAAGCAGGTGTACGGGAACGACACCATCCGGTTCTCCGGCGTCGCCGTCGTGATCTCGTCGGCGCTTCGCCGGACCGGGAACCAGGCGTACGGGTTTTCCGCCGCGACGTCGGTCATCGGCGCCAGAAGCGCGCCGAGGCGCCGGCGGTGTTCGGCGAGGCTCCAGCCCCGGCGGGCGCGCCAGGCGTTCTCGAACAGCGGATAGACCATCGCCGGCGACACCAGGAAGTGTCGCTTTTCGGCGCCGAGCAGCGCCGGCCGATCCTCGCCCCAGCTCTCGCTGCGTCTGTGGCCGGGACCTTCGGCGCCCGTCGGCCACGCGAGCTTCGCGCCGCGCTTGCGCGCACGCAGCATCGAGAAGAATACGTCGCAGCCTGCGACGAGCGCGGTGTCGCAGGCGCCGGCGTGGATTTCCCGCGCGAGGCGATTGACGAGGGCGAGAGGGCCATTGCCCCCGACGAGGGTTTCGATGCGCCGGCGCGGGGCGATGCCGAGCGCGCCGGCCAGCACGGCAGGCGCATCGCGCATCGGCCAGCCGATCACGGCGGAGAGCGCCAGCGTATCGAGGGACTCGAGCAGTGCCTTTCCTGCGTCAGCGTCGTCGGCGGCGCGCCGCGCGACGGTCGCGAGGATCTCGATCGGGCTCGCGGCGTCGGCCGGATCGTCGCGTCGCTCGCTCCACTGCCCGACCCCGACGAGGACCGGCATCCGTTCAGCATCGATCGCTGCGTTCCTCCCCTGGCGGCGGGCTCAGCGCCACGCGAACACTGGCTGCTCGAAATGCGCGACGCGCGTGGTCTCTCCGCGGATCACGACCTCGCGGAGTTGATAGACGATCGCGGCCGTCGGGGCGTGCACGTCGGCGACCGAGAGCGGGATCGAGATCACCGGCCGATCGCTCTCCGGGATGCGGCGTAGGCGCGGCACCTCCGGACGCAGCAGCGCGTCGAGGGGGATGCGATGGATCTCTGCGACCTCGCCCGGATCCGCGCGCAGCGCCGCGTCGGGTCCGCCCCAGACGACGACCGGCGTGATCACGTAGCCGGAGCGCGTCGCGTAGTCGTCGAGCAGGCCGAGCACGTGGGAGGCCGGCAGCGAGAGCCCGACTTCTTCGGCGAGTTCCCGAAGTGCGGCTTGCTCCGCGCTCTCGCCGGCATCGAGGCTGCCACCCGGAAGCGCCCACTGTCCGGCGTGACGCGCGAGGCGCGCGGCGCGCCGAGTCAGCACCCAGCACGGTCGGCGCTCGGCGTCGGCGACCAGCGTCACGGCGACCGCGGCGGCCCGGCGACCCTCGAGCGGCTGCGGCTTTCGGGCGAACGCGCGCAGCCGGTCCACTGCGATCGTGCGCAGCGCGTCGTCGAAGCCTCCCGGGTCCAGGTTCATGGCGCGCGGAACATAGCGGCCGTATGCGCGGGGCCGACGCGTCCCCCTTCGTTACCCTGCCCCTTCCGCGCGCAGGAGGATCGATGCCGAGCTCCGGAGAGCGATTGGCCGCCAAGAATGAGCTCCAGAGCGAGCCGCAGCGCGAACCGCAGCTCCGCCCGGACGCGCGCCGGATCGCGCTCCCGCAGCGGGGCGTCGAGATCGCGCTGCTGGACTGGGGTGGCGACGGTCCGCTCGTGCTGATGCACCACGCAAACGGCTTCTGCGCCGGCACGCTCGGCCTGGTGGCCGAAGCACTGGTGCCGCGCTTCCGCGTGATCGGCATGGACGCGCGTGGCCACGGCGACTCGAGTCGCCCGGAGGGCCCGGATGCGTACCGGTGGGACGCCTTCGCCGCGGACCTGCTCGCCGTCGCCGAGGCGCTGGCGCCGGAACATGGCGGGCGCGTGGCGGTGGGCCTCGGCCATTCGTTCGGCGGTACGTCGGTGCTGGGCGCGGCGGCGCGGCGCGCGGATCTCTTCGAGCGGCTGCTCTTGGTGGAGCCGGTCGTCCCGCCGCCACCGGAGTGGGTCGCCGCGGATCCCGCGCGCCGCGAACGCTTGACGCGGCTGATCGAAGGCGCGCAGAAGCGGCGCTCGTTGTGGCCGTCGCGCGCGGAGGCTCGCGCGCATTTTGCCGAACGCTCGCTGTTTCGACATTGGCTGCCGGCCGCATTGGATCTCTACATCGACTATGGGCTACGCGAGCGACCCGACGGACAACTGGAACTGAAGTGCCCCGGCTCCGTCGAGGCGGCGATCTTCGGCGCATCGGGCGCCCTCGACGTCGCGGAGCTGGCGCGGCGCGTGACGGCGTCGACGAGGGTCCTGTGGGCGACGCACGGTGACTTTTCGCGCGCCGTCTACGAACAGGTGTTCGGCGAGATGCTCGCAGCGCGCATCCTCGACGTCGAGGCCGGTCATCTCGTCCCGATGGAGGCGCCGGAGCTCGTGGTGCGCGAAGTTCTCTCGGCGTCCTGAGCCCCGTCCCCGACCGTCGAAGGAGTCCGCATGCGCACGATGAATCTCAGCGAAGACGACGTGGAGCTGCTGCTCGACGTGCTCGAGACGGCGTGCGAGGCCGTGGCGTCGGACTTCGAGCTGCTCGAGACCGCGAATGCCGCGCCCGAGAGCGACGAGGAACTCGTGCTCGACGAAGGCCAGACCGAGGCGCTCGAGTGGCTGCAGCGCGTCATCGAGCTGCGCGACAAGATCGAGACGCAGTCCGTCCTCGGCGGCCCGTTGCGCGAGGACTGAGCGCGTCGAGAAAGGGGCCGGGTTGAAACGTCAACTTTTGCCCGAAGGGCAAGAGTTGACGTTCCAACCCGGCCCCTTTCCGTCGGCTTCCTCGACGATCGCATCGCGTGGCGGCCGCGCTACTCCGGCCGCTCGTCGGCGAGCTCGGAGCGGATCCTGTCATCGGTGTCGGGACTGCGCTCCTCGTCTCCGTTGCCCGGCGGCGGCTCCGGTCCGTCGGCGCTGCGCAGCACGGGAGCGGGCTCGGCCTCGATACCGATGTGCAGCAGCGCGAACCCGGGAATCACGACTTGCCCGAGCGCCATGCCGATCACCAGCCCGCCGATCGGCGCGCGGAGTTCCGTGCTCTCGCTCGAAAAGGGATCCGTGATCTCGGCCACCGGTTGTCCGGGCTCCACCGAATCGCCGATCGACACCAAGGGCACATAGATCCCCGACGCATCCGAGCGTACCCATTGCGTGCGCCCGTACATGCGTTGCGCCACGGGGGTCACGGTATCGGACTGCATCATGCCGAGCGAACCGAGCAAGGCCTTGATGGCCGCGACGCCGCGCTCGATCTCGTTCTTCTCGATCCGTCCGGGCTCCCCGGCCTCGTAGAGCACGGCCGGGATCCCCGCGTCGTTGGCGGCGCGCCGCAGCGTGCCGGGCTGGCCGATGTTGTGGATCACGTGTTCGATCGAGAACCCCCACGCCAGCCGCAGATTGTCGATCGCCGACAGGTCGGTGCGGATCTGCGGCAGATTCGCGCGGTTCAACGAACCGGTGTGCAGATCCACCAGCGAATCACAGCCGCGCACGACCTGCTCGAAGAACTGGTGCGCGATGCGGGATGCCGCAGAGCCGCGCGGCGAGCCCGGGAAGAAGCGGTTGAGATCGCGTCGATCGGGCAGGTACCGCGATCCGTTGCGGAAGCCGTAGGCGTTGACGATCGGCACGACGATCAGCGTTCCGGCGAGCATCGTCGGGTCGGTCTCGTCGATCAGGTGCCGCGCGATCGCGATGCCGTTGAGTTCGTCGCCGTGGACGCCGGCCGTGACACACACCGTCGGCCCGGGTGCGACCCCCCGCATCGCCACGAGGCCCGCGGTGAAGCTGTCGAGGCTCTCGAAGCGTAGGCGCCGGGATCCTCCCGGCGGGATCACGTCGCCGAGAAACTCGAGCGGTCCCCAGTCCGGCGCGTGCGGCGGGAGCGGGCGGGACGCGTCGGACGCCTCGGGCGCGTTCTCGCTGTCGGGGTTTTCTGCTGCTGCCGCGGATCCGTCTCCGGTCGGCGTCTCCGCGAGCCCGGGGAGCGACGGCGCGCAGACGAGGATCGCGAACGCCAGCGCTCCGGCGCGTCGCCAGCGGCCTCCGGCGCCGGAGCGCCCGAAACGGCTGGGAACGAGCGATCTGGCGACGAGACCCAGCATCGCGCGGAGGCTAACGGATTGCGTGTATCCTCCCATCGCGTGCTCGCAGGAGGATCGAGGATGACGGCAGTCGGCCAGAGGCTCTCGCACACGGATCGGGACACGAAAGACGAGGCCGCGCCCGCGCCGAGCTGGCATGGTTTCGAGCCCCCGCTGCGCGGGACGCCGCTTTACGACGATCCGTTCCCGGCGATCCATCATCTGCGTGAGGTCGCACCGGTCCACGAGACTCCTCTCGGAACGTGGCGGCTGTCGCGCTACGCCGACTGCGTGCGCCTGTTGCGCGAGGTGCGCTGCGGCGTGCGCCAACGGGATGGCACGTCGCCGCGTCGATCCGAAGCGCAGGGCCCCGGCGAGTTCATGCTGCAGCAGGACCCCCCCAACCACACCCGCTTGCGCAAACTGGTGTCGAAGGCGTTCACGCCGCGGGCCGTCGAGAGCTGGCGGCCGCGCGTGCGCGCCATCGTGGACGAGCAGCTCGAAGCCGCATTCGATGCCGGCGAGATGGACGTGGTGTCCGGGCTCGCGCTGCCGGTGCCGGCAACGCTGATCTGCGAGCTGCTCGGCGTGCCGGTGGCGGATCGCGATCGCTTCACGGTCTGGACGGCCGACGCGACGCACGGGCTCGCCGGGAACATGGCTCCGCCGGAGATCCAGCAGCGCGCCCTCGATGCCGCCATGGGGCTCGGCGGCTACTTCACCGAGCTGATCGAGGAGCGCCGCAAACACCTCACCGACGATCTGCTCTCGGTGCTGATTCGCGCCGAGGAGGAAGGGGATCGGCTCTCGCCGACGGAGCTGATCGTCCAGTCGATCGGGCTGCTGATCGCCGGCTTCGAGACGACGATCGGGCTGATCGGCAACGGCGCCGTCGCGTTCGCGCGTCATCCCGCCGAGTGTGAGAAGCTGCGCGCGCGGCCCGGTCTGATTCCAAACGCCGTGGACGAATGCCTGCGCTTCGACGGCCCGATCGGCATGACCATGCGCGTGCTGCACGAGGATGCGGAGATCGGCGGCCAGCGCATCCCGGCCGATACGGTGGTCTTCGCGATCCTGTGGGGCGCCAACCGGGATCCCGAGGTGTTCGCCGACCCTGACCGCTTCGACATCGAGCGGAAGAACGCCCACGATCACCTGGCGTTCGGCGGCGGCACGCACTTCTGCCTCGGGTCGCACCTCGCGCGCATGGAGGCGCAGGAGGCGCTCGGCGCACTGGTCACCCGCGCGCCGCGCCTCGAGCTGGCGACGGATCGCATCGAGTGGGGCCCGTCGCTGTTCCGTGTCCCCGCCCGGCTGCCGATGCGGCTGCGCTGACGGCCAGCGCAGCCCTCAGGCCTGCTCGACGAGCACCCGCTTGAGGATCTTGCCGGTCGGATTGCGCGGGAGGGCGTCGAGGAAGACGATCTCGCGCGGGACCTTGTAGCGGGCCAGGTTCGCCTTCACGTGGTTCTTGAGTGCCTGCTCGTCGGCCGTGGCGCTCTCCCGGAGCACGACGAACGCCTTCAGGCGCTGTCCGAACTCGTCGTCGGGAACCCCGAGCACGGCGGCCTCGACGACGTCCTGGTGATCTGCGAGAAGATCCTCGACCTCGCGCGGAAAGACGTTCTCTCCGCCCGAGATGATCATGTCGTCGTCGCGTCCGTCGACGAAGAGCAGGCCGTGCTCGTCGAAGTGGCCGACATCACCACTCGACATCAGGCCGTCGATGATCTCCTTGTTCCCGCCTCCGGTGTAGCCCTCGAACTGGTTCTGGTTGCCGACGAAAATCCGGCCGGTCCTGCCGTCGGGGACCTCCTTGCCGTGTTCGTCGAGGAGCCGGACGGTGACGCCGCGCGGGGGGCGGCCGGCGGTGCCCGGCACGGCGCGGAGTTCGTCCGGCATCGCGATCGTCGCGATCGCCACCTCGGTGGACCCATACAGGTTGTAGACGTTGTCGCCGAACGTATCCATCCAGCGCAGCGCCAGCTCACCCGGGAGCGCCGAGCCGCTGGCGCAGACCCGCTCGAGCGACGAGCAGTCGTACTTTTGGAGGATCTCGGGGCCGAGATTCAGGATCCGCTGCATCATCACCGGCACGACGGCCAACACGGCCGGACGCTCGCGGTGGATCGTCGCCAGCGTCTGCTCGGGATCGAAGCGGCGGTTGAAGCACACGGTGCTGCCGAGCAGGCTGGCGAACAGCAGATGCGCCCCTCCCCAAGAATGGAAGGTGGGAGCGACGATGAAGTTGCGGGTCCCCGCGCGCAGCGGCATGCGGCCGAAGAGGCCGACGAGCGCATCGAGCCCCTGGCTCTTGGCCGAGCGCTGCGCGCCCTTGGGCGTGCCGGTAGTGCCCGAGGTCAGGATCGTCGTGCGCCCGGGAGCGGGCGGCGGGTCGACGGGCGCATCGGCGTAGCTGCGGGCCAGCGCATCGAGCGTCGCCTCGGCCCGGTCTCCCTCGGACCAGGTGAGGATCCGCTCCAAAGTTCCGGCCCCTTGCTCGACGATGCCGCGGAACTCCTCGTCGAAGAGGATCACCTTCGAGCCTTCGCGCTCGACGACCTCGGCGAGCTGCGGCGCGGCGAAGCCGGTGTTCAGCAGCAGCGTGTTGGCGCCGATCTTGTCGAGCGCCATCTGCGCCTGGACGAAGCCGCGGTGGTTGCGGGCGAAGAGTCCGACGCCGTCGCCCGGGCCGATGCCGGCCGCGCGCAGGCCGCGCGCAATCGCGTTGGTCGAGCGCTCGAGCTCGCCGAAGTAGAGTGTGCCGGCGTCGTCGATGATGGCCGGTGCGTCCGGGGTCCGGGTGGCGGCCGCGCTGAAGCCGGCGGCCGTCGTCGCGCCGAACTTGCGGGCGGCCGCCCCGAAAGTCTGCAGGAAGCGGGGATGCAGGAAGCCCGCCGAGCCGAGCACGGAAACCGTCTCCCGCAGCCGTGCGAACGTCCCCCCCTGACCGGTACCCCTGAGGCTCATGCCCCA
>CAYOHN010000100.1:0-11138 GCA_964403735.1 uncultured Spirochaetales bacterium
CCATCCTAGCTGATCCCGCGGCTGCGAATCCATCGCAAACTCGTCGAGGACAAGGGCTCAGCCACTTGGACCGATTGATACGCCCTTTCGATTCGAAGAACCGGACTCAGATTCAACGAGCAGGACTCAGATTCAGAGAACCGGACTCCGGAAGAAACGAGCCGCCTACCCACGGGGATCTCCGGCCGCGGTGAGACGCGCGGGGCCGCTCGGCGTCCAACGCTCATGTCGAAACGCATCGCCGCGGGATCGGGTTCCTTGGCGCTCTACCCGCCGATATCGTGCGCTGGCTGCACGAGGAAAAGCGGGCGAACCCCTGCCAGCGGCTGCGGCGCGGGCTTTCGTGTCGTGTCGCTGGCGCCGTGGTTGGCGATCGGCGCGGGCCTGCTACCGGGGGCGCCCGCGGGCGCCTGGCTCGTGGCCGGCGGCGTCGTGGGTCTCCTGGCGCTGCGCTGGCGCGGGAAGGCGCCCGTGGTGCCTTGATGGCGGCTCCCGACCGATGGGCCTTCGTCCTGGCCGGCGGCGGCAGCCTCGGCGCCGTCGAGGTCGGCATGCTGCACGCGCTGCTCGCGGCCGGCATCGAGCCGAACCTCGTGGTGGGCGCATCGGTGGGAGCGGTCAACGGTGCCTACCTGGCCGGAGCCCCGGACCGCGCCGGGGTCGAGCGACTCGGGAACATCTGGCGCGGGATGCGCCGGAGCAGCGTCTTCCCCGCGGCGGCCGGCCGGAGTCTGCTCGCGTTGCTCGGACGCGCGCAGTCGTTGGTGTCGCCTGCGCCCTTGCGCCGGCTGCTCGCGGAACATCTGCCGATGCGCCGGCTCGAGGACGCGGCCGTACCGTGCCACCTCGTCGCCACCGATCTGCTGCTCGGCACAGAGGTCGTCCTCTCGAGGGGCGACAGCGTCACGGCCGTGCTGGCGTCCGCTGCGATCCCCGGTGTCTTCCCCCCCGTCGAGTGGGAGGGCCGAAGACTCGTCGACGGCGGTGTCAGCAGCAATACGCCGGTCGCGGCCGCCGTTGCGCTCGGGGCCTCGAGGATCCTGGTCCTGCCGACCGGAGTCCCGTGCGCGCTCGAGCATCCCCCGCCTTCCGCGCTCGGCGTAGCGCTCCAGGCGCTGAACCTTCTGATCGCGCGCCAGCTCGTCGTCGATGTCGAGCGGTTCCGAGGTCAGGTGGAGCTGCGCGTCGTCCCGCCGCTGTGTCCGCTGGCGAGATCGGCGTACGACTTTCGCGGTACCGAGGCGCTGATCGACTCGGTGACCGCATCGACGGCGGCATGGCTCGACGCAGGCGGCCTCGTCCGCGACGCGGTCCCCGGCTCGCTTCGTGCGCATTCCCATGCCGCCTGAGGCGCGCCTCTCGGGCCCGATCGGCCCCGCCCAGCCCCGGATTGCACGGCGCTGGCGGTCGCAGGCGAACGCATCCCACCGGCGCGCGTCCAATTCTCGTAGCCACGACCGGACCGTCACTGCGGCGGCGGATCTCCAGGACGCGCGTTCGGGAAGCTTCCCTGGCAACGGCAACCCGAACCGTCCGGCTCGGGACGACTTCCTCCGTCCCGAGTCCGCCGCCGCACTGGCTCGGTCCCTTCCGAACGCGCTCGAGGCGATCGCGTCGACCGGACCGGGATCGGGAGATCGAAGCTGGACCTGTCCCCCCTGGCGGACCTCTATCGCAGCGCGCAGGACAGCCAGGCCGCGTACGTCGTGGCCCTGCCGGAATGGGTGCGCGCATGGATGCGCTGGATGGGCATCGTGCTGCCGACCTGCCTGTTGTTCGCGCCGTTCCGGGCCGAGGCGCGCTGGGTGTTGGCGGCTCTGCTCGCGTCGCAGCTCGCGACTCAGGCGATCGGCCTTTCGTTCGGTTGGAATCGGCTGTGGGGATCGGCGCACCTGTTGTTCTGGACGCCCGCCGTGATCCTGCTCTGGCGTCGCTGGCCTGGACTCTCGTTCACACCGCGCGTGGCGGGCCGGGTGCTGCCCCTCACGCCGATCTACCGGCTGTGGGCCGGACTCACGCTCGGAACCATGGCGATCTCGCTGGCATTCGACTTCGTCGATGTGGCGCGCTACCTCGCCGGAGATCCGTGAAGGCCTTCACAGGAGCTCGCGCGGGAAGACGCCTCCGGCATTCCACACGTCAGCTCGACACGGGAGAGGCTCGATGGCCCGATTGAAAGATTTCCCCGAGACGATCCAGAAACACCTGCTCGCGCTCGCGCTCCCGGAATTCGCATCGACACCGTTCGTTGTCGGCCCCCCGCTGCGCGAACGGCGCATCGCGATCGTGTCGACTGCGGGACTTCATCGCCGCAGCGATCCGCCGTACGTCGGCCTCGCCGGCGACTATCGGGTGATTCCGGGGGATGTCGCCGCCGACGACCTGGTGATGAGTCACGTCTCGACGAACTTCGATCGCAGCGGCTTCCAGCAAGACTGGAACCTGGTGTTTCCCCTCGAGCGCCTGCGGGGAATGGCAAGCCGCGGCGAGATCGGTTCCGTCGCGGACTTCCACTATTCCTTCATGGGCGCGACGGATCCCGCGCAGATGGAATCGGCGGCCGCGGAGATGGCCGCGCTGATGGCGCGGGATCGCGTCGAGGGGGTCCTGTTCGTCCCCGTCTGACCGTTCTGCACGCGCGCCGTGGGCGCGCTCGGACACTTCGTCGAGTCGGCTGGGATCGCGACCACCCAGATCAGCCTGATCCGCGAACACAGCGCTCGGATCCGTCCGCCGCGGGCGCTCTGGGTGCCGTACGAACTCGGCCGGCCGTTCGGCGTTCCGGGGGATGCGGAGTTCCAGACGGGCGTACTCCGCGCCGCGCTCGGGCTGTTCGAAGCTCCTGCCGGGCCGGTCTTGGCGGACTACCCGGTCGAGGCCCCGGCGGCCGCCGACGCCGGAGAGTCCGGCTGGGCGTGCCCGATCCCGCTCGCGTCGGCGCCCGAGGAGGTCGGGGAGCCGTCGCTCGGCCGGGCCTTCGAATCCGAGTTCGCTCGACTGCTGCCCTGGTATGCACTGGCCGTCGAGCGCCGCGGGCGCACCACCGTGGGGCTCGCGGGGCTCGCCCCGCCCGCCCTCGGCGCGTTCCTGGCCCGGATGCTCGACGAGCCGCTCCCGCCGAGTCCGAATGCCGAGATGCCGGTCGGGGTGGCCCTGAAACACGCGGCAGAAGACTTGAAGGCGCTGTACGGGGAGGCCGCGACGGCGCAGCCGACAGAGACCGGCCGCGTTCCGAGCGCGGCCGAGACGAAGCGCTGGTTCTGGCGAGAGACCCATGCCGGCGCGCTGCTGCGCGCGCTCGCGGATCGGCTCGCCGACGGCGCGGATCCGGGCGTCGCGCTGGTCGCCCGGCTGATGCTGGTGCCGGGCGGGGAGCGCTGATCCGCCGGCTGGCAGCGGGGCTGGCGGCAGGCGCCGGAAACCGCCGAGCGCGCCCGCACGTATCCCCTTCGTCGTAGTATCGGAGGGGAAGTGGCCCAGGATCTCGCAGCACGGAATCCCGCGGCCCGGAGTCCTGGGCACCGGAGCCCTGATCTGCGGAGTCCCGAGCCCCGGGACTGGCCGTCGTCGGCGGCCGAGGAGACGCTGGCGAACGCCAGGACGCTCCTCCCGCTGTGCGTCGGCGACGTCGTGCTGGACCTCACGAGCGGCGACCGAAGGACCACGTTTCTGGCGGCCTCGCTCGTCGGGCACAACGGCCGCGTGCTCGGGATCGAGGAAGATCTTGCTTCGCTCGCGAGCGCTCGGCGTGCCGCCGAAGTCGAAGCCCAGCGTCTAGGCTACGCCAACGTGGAGTTCGTGCGTGCCCGATGCGATGACCTGGCGCTCGATCCGGATCTCCTCGATGCCTGGCTCGACGCGCATCCCGTGCGGAGCGCCGATGAGATGACGGCGCTCGCTCGGGAGATTGCGCGCTTGCGCCGAGAGGCGCCGCTGATCCCGGATCAGTCGATCGACGCGGTGATCACGACCCGCGAGTTCGAACCCGCCGCCGCTGCGAAGCAGCGAATCGTCGCGCGGGAGATCGCTCGGGTCTTGCGACCTGGCGGCCGCATCGTGCACTGGAACGGGGACCTTCCGAAGTCGTCGCGCCCGGCGTCGCAAGATCCGGCGTCGTAGCGTCCGGCGTCCTCATCGGGATTTCTGCGATCTCTTCTGCTCTCTCGTGCCATCGTGTGGGCTGCGCAGGGCACCGACCGATGCGTACGTCGAGACGCCGTACGGAACCAGGTAGGTGAGCGCCATCTTGATCCAATCGAGACGATCCAGGGTGCCAGAAACCAGCCGGTCCCCGTAGTTGATCAGGATCAGCAGCGTTCCTACCAGCAGCGCCACGCGCAACGAGCGCCGCACGACGTCGCGCCGGGCGGCCGTCGCGAGCCACGATGCGTGCGCAGGCAAATCGGTTGCCGGTTCTGCCGGAAGCGACGAGTCCATCCCGGTCGACAGTAGCGGTTTTCGTCCCGCGCTCCGGGCACGCGGCTCAGCGCAGCGGCGTCCGCCTCGCTCCGGTGTCGGAGACGCGCGCCACGTAGACGACGTGACGCCGTCCGCCGCGGCCGGGTCGCTCGCTGCGCACGGTAAACCCGGCTTTCTCGAGGCAGGTTTCGAATCCGCGACTCGGATCCTCCGCCCAGACGGCCAGGATGCCGCGGTCCGTCAGCGCAGCGCGCACGCGCGTCATCGCGGCCACTCCGTACTGAGGATGGTCGCGAGGGCAGTCGGGGGGCGGACCTTCGTAGAGATCGAGAAGCACGGCATCGAAGCGTTCGGCGTCGGGCATGCCGGCGGCGGCGATCACGTCGAAGACGTCTCCGATCTGGATCCGCACCCGAGGGTCGCGAGCCGCCCGCTGCGTGAACTCCGCGAGCGGCCCGTCACGGCACCAGCGCGCGACGGTCTCGTGGAGTTCGGCGACGACCACCGCGGCGTGCGCCGGCAGCGTGTCGAGACACGCGCGCAGCGTACACGCCATCCCGAGGCCGCCGATCAGGACGCGCGGAGCCGCGGCGGTCTCGAGCGCCTGGCAGCCGAGCCGGCCGAGCGCGATCTCCGACCGGCTCGCGTGGCTGTTCATCAGCACACGGCCGGAGATCGCGATCAGAAACTCGCGCTCGCCGCGCCGCCGTAGCTCCAGGAGGCCTTCGGTCGTCGGCGCCGAGTCGAGAAGTTCCCAGCGACGTGTCACGAAGTTGCAGAACGAAGAACTTCGCCCGCCCGTCCGCCATCGGCGCGAATCCGCGTTAGCATGGGTGTGATTCCCGTTTCCCGTAAGGAGCTCCGTCCGGATGAAAGAGATTCCCCGCCGCCCGCGCAACCTCGAAGAGTTGGAGGAGCGGCTTGCAAACTTCGATTTCGGCAGCCTCGGGCCCATCGGCCCGATTCTCGTGGTACTCGCCGTGCTCGCGCTCGGGGCCTGGTCGTCGGTCTACACCGTGCAGCCGGAAGGCGAAGCCGTCGTGAAGCGTTTCGGGCGCGTGGTCTCGATCCGCCAGCCGGGGCTGCACTTCAAGCTGCCATTCGGCATCGACCGCGCGTACTTCGTGCCGACCGCGCGCGTGCTGAAGGAAGAGTTCGGCTTCCGCACGGTGTCCGGAGGAGCGACACGCGACAGCTATCAGAAGTCGCGGGCCCAGCAGGACGAGTCCCTGATGCTGACCGGCGATCTCAAGGTGATCGACGTGGAATGGGTCGTGCAGTATCGCATCAGCGACGCCGACAAGTTCTTGCACCGGGTGCGCGATCCGGTCGCGACGATTCGCGACATCAACGAGTCCGTGATGCGTCGGATCGTCGGCAACAGCCTCGGCAGCGATGTCCTCACCGAGAAGCGGGTCGAGGTGGCGACGCAGGCCAAGATCGAGCTGCAGGAGATCCTCGACTCGTTCGAGATGGGGGTGCAGATCGGAACCATCGAGCTGCAGGATGTGACGCCACCGGAGCTGGTGAAGCCCGCCTTCAACGAGGTGAACCAGGCCGAGCAGGAACGCGAGCGCCTGATCAACGAAGCCGAGAAGCGCCGCAACCAGGTGGTGCCGCGGGCCGAGGGGCAGGCGAAACAGATCGTGGCCGAAGCCGAGGGCTACGCGGCCGAGCGCGTGAATCGCGCGCGCGGAGAGACGGAACGTTTCGACGCGATCCTGGCCGAGTACCGCAATGCGCCGGACGTGACGCGCCGCCGGCTCTTCCTCGAGATGATCGACGAGGTGCTGCCGAGCCTCGGACGCGTGCTCGTCGTCGAAGAGGGCACGGCGTCGCCGATCCCGTTGCTCAACATGGCAGACCGGCGCTCGCTCGCGCCGTCGGCTGCGGCGCCTGCCGCAGCGGTGGCCCCGGACGAGGCGGCCGCGCAGGGAGGTCGATGATGACCACGCGATCGTTCGTCCTCATCGCCATTCTCTTCGTGCTCGCGGCGCTGGGTTCCGCCGCGACCTACACGCTCGACGAAGTCGAGCAGGCCGTCGTCGTCCAGTTCGGCGCTCCGGTCGGTGATCCGATCACCGAGCCGGGGCTGCACTTCAAGCTGCCCTTCGTCCAGGAGGTCCGCCGTTTCGATCGTCGACTGCTGTCCTGGGACGGCGATCCGAACCAGATCCCGACCCGCGGCGAGCAGTTCATCTCCGTCGACACGTCGGCGCGTTGGCGGATCGCGGACCCGCTGGTGTTCCTGCAACGCGTGCAGAACGAACGCGGCGCCCAGCTCCGGCTGAACGACATCCTCGATTCCGTCGTCCGCGACGTCATCTCCTCCTCGGATCTCGTCGAGATCGTCCGCTCGAAGGACTGGAAGATCTCTCAAGAAGATCTCGAACGCGTCCAGGTGGCCGGCGAGGAAGACGAGGAAATCCTGTTGCAAGAGGTGAAGAGCGGACGCGCGGAGCTGACGCGGTCGATCCTCGCGAAGGCGCAGGAGCAGATGCCGAGCTACGGCATCGAGCTGGTGGACATCCGGATCAAGCGCGTCGGCTACGTGGAAGCCGTCCAGCAGCGCGTCTTCGAGCGGATGATCGCCGAGCGCCAGCGCATCGCCGAGATGTTCCGGTCGGAGGGCCTCGGCCGCGCGGCGGAAATCGATGGGCAGACGCAGCGTCAGCTCGCCGAGATCCGCTCCGAGGCGCAGCGCCAGGCCGAGGGAATCCGGGGCCGCGCCGATGCCGAGGCGACGCGGATCTTCGGCGAGTCCTTCGGCGCCGACCCGGAGTTCCACGCGTTCTTCCGAACGCTCGAGAGCTACCGGGAATCGCTCGGGAGCGACGTCACGTTCATCATCGGCGGCGACTCGGAGTACTTCCGCTACCTGCGCTCGATCGATCGCTAGCGATCGATCGAGCGGACTTGCCGGTTGCCCTTGGCGTTGCGGTCACGGCGTGTCGGATCGTTGCGCTGTGTCGCCGCCCTCGCGACGGCGGCGTTCGCGATCGGAGTCGCCGGCTGTGCGGGTCCATCCCCGCCGGCCTCGGTCCCCGCACAGGCGGCTCGCACGGAGACGGAGTCCGAGGCGTCGCGACCCGCTGCGCAGCGGGACTACGCAACCCGCCTGCTCGGATCGATCGACGTCGAGCGTGCGCGAGCCGGGCTGCCGCCACTTCGAGTGGCGACGTGCGTTCAGCGGCCAGCCGAACGCTGGGCGACGCAACTCGCAGCCGGAGAATCGCTCCGGCACCAGTCGCTCGGACCGGTCGCTCGCGTGTGTCGGGCGCGGCGTACTGGAGAGATCGTGGGTGCCACCACGCGCTCCCCGGATGCGCTGGTACGCGCTTGGCTGGCCTCGCGAAGGCATCGCAGGACCCTGTTGGCTCCCCATTTCACGCACGTCGGGATCGGGGTCGAACAGGCTCCGAGCGGACGCTGGTTCGCGGTCGTGGACTTCGCTGCGTTCTAGTGTCTTTGCCCCGGATTTCGTCGTCGGGATCCGACGCCGAGCGCGGAGAGGCCGAGTAGAGCGAGCAGCGCGGTGCCGGGCTCCGGCACGCTGGCGCCTTCGAGCCGAAAGCTTCCGCGGCCGGCGGAGTCGTGCCATCCGAACCCGGGTCCGGAGCGCGAGAACGATGTCCCTAGTTCCGTCGACTTCCGCCACGCAAACGTGGGCCAGGTCGGATCGACGTCCACGATCGCCAACCAGAGAGGAACGCCTGATGGGAGATCGAGGGCCGCTGGAAGGCTGGTCTCGAAGCGGAAGCCCGGCACGACGCCTGCCACCGCGGAGACGGAGGCCGTGACGACGATCTCGTGAAGCGGGAGCGAGGCGGGCGCTCCGAAGACGTTCGTCGCGTACAAGCGGATCACGAACCCGCTGGTACCGCCGCCCGCCACCGGTACGAGTCCGAAGTACCCTCCCCACCAGACGAGCGACACGATCGATGCATCGTTTGCGAGGGCGAAGGGCGTCGCCGCTTCGCGTGGGTGGTCGACATCGCTGAAGAAGGTTCCAGCGGTGAACGGATCCGCCGGCGGTCTTTCGAAGACGACCGACAGCGCATCTGCACCGCCTGCCGCGGTGAGACCGAAAACGATCCCGACGAGCAATGCCAGCGATCTCACGTCCACTCTCCCCCCGCGGGATTCGGGCCCCGGATCGATCGAGGCCCGACGTGATTCACGGCAGGACCTCGGTCGCTGGTTCGGAGGAGAGCAAAGTCCGTGCCGTCGTCCCTCCGGCGTCGGATTTCGCCTTCGTGGTTCGAAGATGGCGTCGCTGTTGCGGTTCCGCGTGATGTGTCGTTTCGAAGGAACAGGTGCCGGAACGAGGCCGGGAGTGGGTCGACGAGCGACCCACTCCCGGCATGGCTGCGAACGCGGTTGCGGGGTGGGGGGACTCAGCGGCCTCCGCAGGGATTCCGTGCGCCACACGGGTTGGCGCCCCCACACGGGTTGCACGGGTTGGCGCCGCCACCGCCGACCGGCCGGAAGCCCGGTTGGATGCTCTCGACATACGCGGTCAGGGCGGCGAGCTGCTGCGAGGTCCAGGGGAGCGGCTCGGCCGCCATCGGGACGATCATGCAGAAGTTCACCATCTCGGCGGCGCTGACTTCCTGGACGCCCCCCTGTTGGGCCGCCATCGCGACGTGGTGCGGATACGGCTCGGCGAACGTGGGGTTCATCATCGCGTAGTCCTGGACGTGGCAGTTGGCGCAGGAGAGTCCCGAGTTGCCGAGCTTCGGATCGTTCCAGAGCTTCTTGCCCTCGGCGATCAGCTCGCTTCGGCTACCGCTCGCCAGCGAGACGCCGGCCGGCTTCTGGAAGCGCGAGGCATCGATCTGACCGCCGCCACACGGATTTGCGCCGCAGGGGTTCATCGCGCCGCACGGATTCATGCCACCGCACGGATTCGCTCCCGAACAGGGATTCTTGGCGGCACACGGGTTCTTCGCCGCGCACGGGTTCATGCCGCCGCAGGGGTTCTTCGCCGCGCAGGGGTTGGCCTGCGCGAGGCGAGTCGTTGCTACGGGCGTCGGTTGAACGATGCGAACGGACGGTTCGTCCCCGGCATCCGCTGACGGAGCGAACGGTCCGGCCGGCAACAGCCAGGCGAGCACCGCGACCGAGCCGAACCCTACGAGCGCGTTCCGAATCCTGCGAGCACGTGCCGTACGCAGCGTCCCGACGAGGCCTCGGCTCGAGAAATCTTCTTGCATCTCACTTCCTCCTGGTGGATCGGACCCCAGCAGAAACCGGGCTCCGGACGGACAACGAAAAGTCAACGAAAAGCCAACGAAACACGGAGCCACGCCGCGAGCCACGAGGAACCGCGGGTACCCTGGTTTTCGTCCTACGAATCGGATCTGCGGCGGGTTACGCGAGGATCGAACATCGGAGTCACCTCGGGCGTGCGCGAGTAACCGAGCCGCGCCGGCGGTGCGTACTCCCCTCGATCGGGCTTCTCGTCACACACAGTGCCAGTCGTCAGTTCCTCGCCGGGAAAGGACATCGATGCCTTCGATCGCCAGGTCGCTGCCGACGCTCGCCGGGACGATCGCGCTGCTCCTCACTGTCGAGGGGTCCGCCGAACCGGTGCGGAACGGCTTCCGGCTCGAGCCGGCGTCGGTCCCGATCGCCGAGATCCTCTCGGGAGGCCCGCCGCGTGACGGCATCCCGGCGTTGCAGGATCCCGAGCGGATTCCGGCCGCGAAGGCGCCGTGGGATGACGACGAGATGATCATCGGTATCGAACGCAACGGCGAGGCGGCGGCGTATCCGGTCGCCATCCTGGTCTGGCACGAACTCGTCAACGACGAGCTCGGCGGCGATCCGATCCTGGTGTCGTACTGCCCGCTCTGCGGCACCGGCATGGTCTTCGATCGACGCGTCGATGGCAAGGCTCGCCGCTTCGGCGTTTCGGGATTGCTGTACCAATCCGACATGCTGTTGTACGACCACGAAACCGAGAGTCTGTGGTCACAGATCAGCTCCGAGGCCGTGGCCGGCAAGGCGCTCGGCAGTCGGCTTTCGCTGCTCCGCTCGCGCATGATGAGCTGGGGCGACTGGAAGAAGGCCCATCCCGAGACCACCGCGCTGTCGCGGAGGACGGGTCACACTCGAGCTTACGGACGCTCGCCCTACGGCGACTATGCGACCTCGAAGGATCTCTACTTCCCGGTCGACTTCGATCGGCGACACCATCCGAAGATGCCGACCCTCGGACTGCGGCTGCGCGACGGCACCGCCCGCGCCTATCCCGCCGCGGAGCTCGTCAGAGCGGGCGGCTCCGTACGAGAGCGCTTCCAGGGCCGGTCCGTCCAGGTCTCGTATGATCCGGATCGTCAGATCTTCGCGGCAGAGGCACCCGACGACGTCGAGATCGTCGAGGGGTTCTGGTTCGCGTGGATGGCATTCCATCCCGAGAGCAGCGTCTTCGTCGCGCCGAAGTCCTCGGCCACTCCGACTCCCGCCGCTCAACCCTGATCCCACGCCCGCAGCGCGAGGCCACTGGCGACGGAGCCGAGCTCGTTCCCGCCGCGAGGCTGCTCGACCCCGAAGCGCCTTGCGAACAAGCGACGGACTACGGGGACGAAGGCGCTACCGCCGGTCAGGAACACCCGATCGACCTGCGCGGCGCGGAGTCCCGCGCCGGCCAACGCGTCGTCGACGCAGGTCTCGAGGGCCTGCAGCTCGGGGGGCGATCCACTCCTCGAAGCTCC
>CAYOHN010000101.1:0-11127 GCA_964403735.1 uncultured Spirochaetales bacterium
CTGCACTACGCGCGCACGCGCGACGGTTGGCAGCTCGCGCTACACCACCGAGCGCCGCCGCGCGGTGGCCACGCGACACCGATCGTCCTGTGCCACGGCATGGGCTCGAATCGCTTCAACATGGACGGACCCGGGCGGGTGAGCCTCGCACGCCATCTCCAGCATCAGGGCTTCGACGTCTGGGTGCTCGAGCTGCGCGGCGCCGGTCGCTCGCGACGGCGCTGGCAGTGGCCGCTCGCGCGCTACGGCTGGACGTTCGAAGACTACGTGCAACACGACGTGCCGGCCGCGCTGGCGCTCGTCCGCACGCTCACCGGCCGCCAGCGGATCCTCTGGGTCGGTCACTCGCTGGGCGGGATGGTCGCGTATGCGGCGTTGATGACGCCGGTCGGAGAATCGTTCGCCGGCGTCGTCACGCTGGCATCGCCCGGAATGACGGATATCGGCCACGAGGCGATCGACCGCTGGGTGCAGCTCCGCCGGCTGCTGCGGCTCGCTCCTGCGCGCCTGCCGGCGCGCTGCGCCGCGCGGGCCGGATCAGCGTTCGCCGGTCCGATCACCGCCGCGTTCCCGACGCTGATCCGGGACTGGCTCTGGCATCCGGACAACCTCGATCTCGACGTCGTCCGGTTCATGATGCGGCACGGCGTCGAGGATCTGCCGCGTTCGCTGCTCGTCGAGTTCGCACGCTGGTACGAGGCGAAGCGGATGAGCGATCGCTACGCGCTCTTCAGCTTCGGCGACCATCTCGAGCGCATCCGCGTACCGATGCTCGTGATCGCCGGCGGGCGGGACCGCCTCACGCCGCCGGCGGATCTGGAGCGCATGGTCGGTCGCGTCGGATCACCGGACAAGACTTTCTGGGTCGCCGGCCATGGTTCGGGCCTGTCGCACGAATACAGCCACGTGGACCTCGTGCTGGGGCGCTTCGCTCCCGATGAGATCTATCCCGTCGTGGCCTCGTGGCTGGACGAGCATCGACCCGCTCCAGCCGAGCGGGCGTAGAAAACGCCGTCAGGCGTGCTCTGGGGTCGCAGCGACGAGACGTTGGAGGCGCTCGGGCGCGAGCAGCACGATCCTCCTGTGATCGCGGCCGATCAGTCCTTCGCTGGAGAACTCCTGAAGCGTCTGGTTGACCGTCTGGCGGGTGGCGCCGACGAGCGTGGCCAGCTCGCTCTGCGTGATCGGGATGTCGATCACGCGATGGCCGTTCTCGTTGCAGCCGAAGTCCTCCGCGAGCTCGCCGAGCATTCGCGCCACACGCGTCCGCACCGTCCGGAACACGAGATCCTCGACGCGGCTCTCGACCTTCTTGAGGCGATCGCCGATCTGTTTGGTGATCTGCATGGCCAACGCGGAGCGCGCGGTCAGCACCCGGTGGAAGTTCTCGCGCGGGATCTTCCAGATCTGACTGGTCCGCACGGCCTGCGCGAAGCTCTCGCGGGGGTAGTCTCCGAACGCCGGCAGCTCGCCGAAGACTTCGCCCGGCGCGACATAACCGAAGCTCGTCTCTCCCCCCCCCTCGGAGAGCCGGTAGATGCGAGCCAGCCCCGTCTGGATCAGGTAAACCGAATGAGGGTTGGCGGTCGGTGCGAAGATCATTTCGCCCCGCACGTAGCGGCGGGATTGAGTTCCCCGCTCGAGTTCGGCGCGTTCCTCGTCTCCCAGCTGCGCGAGCCAGTCGATGTTGCGCACGTGCCAGACCTCCCGGCTGTTCATGGCGGTTGCCACATGCGATGTCACTGCTTCGTCTCGTCGTCGTTCGACGAACTTCCGGAGCGCCGCACGCGGTCCCGCAGAGACTCGAACTCCCGAGACAGGAACTCCGCCACGTCGTGGCCGGCGCGTTCGACCGATGCGCGCAGCTCGACGAGCGTCTCTTCCATCTCCACGCGCCGACGCTCGCGGCGGCTGCGTTCGCGCGAGGCTTCGACCGAGCGCCGAGCCGCCTCGCCCAGATCGTCCAATTCTCGACCGAGTTCGACGACGAGATCGTCGACCGACACCAGACCGTGGACGCGACCCTCACGCACGACGACGATGCGACGAACCGCGGCGGACCGCATCCGTTCGATGACGCTCTCGATCGGTTCGTTCGTCTCCGCGGTCACCGGGGGCTGGCTCATGATCGAAGCCGCCTTGACCTGGTCGCCATCGCCCGAGCGGGCAATGACCCGGCAGAGCAGGTCGCGGTCCGTGACGACGCCCAACGGATGTCGGTTCTCGTCGACGATGACCACAGAGCCCACCGCATACTCTCCCATCCGTTCGGCGAGCTCCGCAGCGCTGACATCCGGCGATGCGGTGACCACCTCGGTCTGGTAGTAGTCGCGCGTGCGCATGGTCACTCGACCTCCGGAGCGTCGAGACGGGTTGCCGGCGTCGTCCCGGAGGGAGCCTGCGCAGCCACGACCTCGGCGACACCGGAGACTTCCTTGGCGACGAGACGAAGCAGATCGTCGAAGGCGATCAGGCCGACCAGCTCGCCTCCGGCGTCCACGACCGGCAGTCGACGCAGCGCCGTGCGTCGCATCACTGCCGAGGCCGCGCGAAGCGGCGACGTGTCGTGCATGACGATCGGATCGCGACCGACGGCGTCGAGCGTTGTCGTCGTGTCGGGATCCGCATCGCCGCGCAACACGCGCAGCGCGATGTCCCGGTCCGTCAGCACGCCGCGCGGATGCCGTCCCTGGAGGACAACCAGGCTCCCGATGCCCTCTTCTGCCATCCGCTTGGCAGCTTCCCGCAGCATCTCGCCGGCACCGATCGTGCGGACATCTCGTTGGCAGTAGTCTCCGATCGGCATCCTGGCTCCTTCCGCAGCGAGGTCTGCGCCCGCGATCGGGCTCGACCCGAGCGGATTGCAACGGCTGTGCCGACATCGAGGAGCCTCCGCGGGCGCGAGCGCTGGCGAGACGCCTCTCCGACACTGTGCCTGTGACCTTCTGGCGCAATCGTCCGCTCGCACGGGACGGAGTGTCGCCAAACCACCCTTTCGAGCCGTCCGAGACGGTTCCGTCCGAGTGCCGCCGCCGGCACGGGTTCTGCAGAAGCTAGAGCTAGCTAGCTACCGAGGAGTCCAACGATGACGACCATCGCCGCGCGCCCGGTCGCGGACATCATGCGCACGGAGTTCGCCTCGCTCCGTCCGGACGACCGACTCGACCTCGCGGATCAGGTCATGAAGCTGGGGCGGGTCCGTCATCTTCCGGTGCTCGATGGAGACGGTCGCCTCGTCGGCATCGTATCGAACCGGGATCTGCTCGAGGCCTCGCTCACGAGCGTGCTCTCGTTCGAGACGGCGGAGCGGCGCGGGTTCCTCCGCTCGATCGGCGTGTCCGAGGTGATGAAGTCGGAGGTCGTGACCGTCAGAGCCAAGACACCGCTCGGAGTTGCCTCCGCGCGCATGATCCGCAACAAGATCGGCTGTCTCCCGGTGGTCCGTGAGGACGGAACGATGGTCGGCCTCGTGACCGAAACGGACCTGCTGATCGCCGCCTATCTCCCGGAAACCGATGGCGGAGCTGCCGAACCGTCGGGGGACGGCGAGAACACGCCTCACGACGAATAGGACTCGGCGTCATCGGCGTCCCGCTCGGGCAGGGTGTCGTCGTCCAGGAGATGACGGGCGGCAGGGCCCTCCCAGTCATCGAACTCGCCGCGCCGCACCGCCCGCAGCACCAGCCACAACAGCCCGCCAGCGAGCAGAAGCGTCATCGGAATCGTGATGGCGAGGATGCTCATCGCGGAGCCCGCCAGCGGAGCAGGCGGATCGAGTTCCCGGTCACGACGAGCGACGACAGGCTCATCGCGATCGCTGCCCCGAGCGGTTCGATCCAGCCCATCGCGGCGAGCGGCACCGCGATCACGTTGTAGAGCACCGCGAGCGCGAGGTTCTCGCGCACCCGGCGCAGCGCAGCGCGCGCCAGACCAACGGCATCCGCGAGCGCTCCGAGCCGCGGTGCCAAGATGATCGCATCCGCCGCCTGGATCGCGACATCGGCGCCGCGGCCCATCGCCACGCCTACGTCGGCGGCGGCGAGCGCCGCGGCGTCGTTGATGCCGTCCCCGGCCATCAGCACGGAAACCTCGTCGCGGCGTAAAGAGCGCACGTGCTCGAGCTTCGCTTCCGGGCGCACGCCGGCGTACTGATCGAGGATGCCCGCGCGCAACGCGGCCAGCCGCACGGCACCGCCGTGATCCCCGCTGACGAGGGCCACGCGCAAACCGAGTTCGTGCAGCCGGGCAACCGCTTCGCCGGCGTCGGGCCGGACCGGATCCGTGAGAGCGAGCACCGCCACGACCTCCCCGCTCGCCGCGACGAAGGCGAGCGACGCTCCTCGCTCGGCCCACGACTGCGCGGCGACGACGAGCTCGGAAGGCATCGATACGATTCCCAGCGTTTCGAGCAGCGCGCGCGAGCCGACGGCGCCGGCGCCGGCAGCCGTCTCGGCGACGACGCCGAGCCCCGCCACCGTTCGGCGAGACGTCACGATCGGCGCGTTCGGATCGGCACCGGCGCCGGTTCGGCGCTGCGCGTGGTCGCGGATCGCCGTGGCGAGCGGGTGCGTCGAACTCCCCTCCACTGCCGTCGCCCAGACGAGCGCCTGCGCCGGTGTCCAGTCCTTTGCGGTCGCGACGTCCTCGACGCGAAGCCGGGCCTCGGTCACGGTACCCGTCTTGTCGAGCAGCGCCGCGCGAACACCGGCGGTGCGCTCGATCGCCTCGCCGCTCTTGAACAGGATGCCGAGCGATGCCGCGCGACCGATCGCCGCCGCCATCGCAGCCGGCGTGGCGAGACCGAGCGCGCACGGGCATGCGACGATGAGCACGGCCGATGCCGTCATCGCGACGTCGAGCCACCCGGCCCCGCCGAGACGCCATGCCACGGCCGTGGCGCCGGCAATCCCGAGAACGGCCGGTGCGAA
The DNA here is from genome assembly GCA_964403735.1 of uncultured Spirochaetales bacterium. Classification (GTDB taxonomy): domain Bacteria; phylum Myxococcota_A; class UBA9160; order UBA9160; family PR03; genus CAADGG01. The sequence continues at coordinate 4,929 of CAYOHN010000101.1, forward strand.
CACCGTGGCGACCCGATCGGCGAGTCGCTGCACGCGCGGGCGCTCGGCCTGCGCGCGTTCGAGCAGTCCCGCAAGTCGCGCGAGCGTTCCTTCGGAAACGGCGGCGCGGATCTCCACCTCGACTTCGGCGAGAACGTTGCGGCTGCCACCGGTGACGAGCTCGCCAATCTTACGGGCCACGGGCCGGGATTCGCCGGTCAACAGTGCTTCGTCCACCTCGGTTGCACCGAGAGACAAGAGGCCGTCCGCGGGGAACGCCTGTCCGGGCGGGACGACGACGCGGTCTCCGGGACGCAGCGCGCTGGCCAGGACGGTTTCGACATCGCCGCCGACCGTTCTCCGGAGAGCCCGTTCCGGCGCCAATGCGACCAGCTCCTCCACGGCTCCGGACGCGCGCGCGCGCGCGCCGCGCTCGAGCGTGCGGCCGAGCAGCACGAGGAACACGATCATCGCCGCCGAGTCGATGAAGATGTGTGCCACCCCTTCGATCGTGCCGGTCAGACTGGCGCCCCAGGCCGTCGCGATCCCCAACGCAATCGGCACGTCGATCGTGATCTCGCGGCGACGCAGGCCCGCCCACGCACCCTGCCAGAAGGGAGCGGCACACCAGGTCGCCGCCGGCAACGACAACCCGAGCGCCAACCAGCGCAGTCCCGTCCGGATCTCCGGCTCCATGCCCTGATAGCTACCGATGTACAACGCGGCCGAGAGCATCATGACGTTGGCGGCGAGGAAAGCAGCCACCAGCAAACGCACCAGCGCCTCGCGGGCGCCCCGTGCGGACGGTCGCTCGAGCGCATCGGGATCGAAGGGCGTCGCGCCGTAGCCGAGCTTCGCCACGCGAGCCACCAGCGTGTCCACCGTGAGCACCGTCGGCGCGTAGCGCACCAGTGCGCGGTGATTGGTGTGGTTGACGTGTGCCTCTCGGACGCCGTCGATCTCGCGCAACGAGCGTTCGATCCTCGCGACACAACCTGCGCAGCGGATCCCATCGAGAAACAGACCGGTCTCGGCGACGCCGGAGCCGTCGGCCGCCGGGACACGGGCGGCAGTCGTCGCGACGGCCGCGGCGCTCACAACAGGGATTCCTCGGCGAAATCGGGCATCCACAGCGTGAAGCTCCGTTCGACGGCTTCGTCGTCGCGCTCGGCCCGCACGACGAGCGTCCAGCGACCTGCGCGCGGGAGCTCGACCGCACCGGCCCAGCCTCCCGCCACCGCTCGCAACGCCGTTTCGTCGTCGAAGCCTCCTTCCGCCGGGCGCTCCCGGCGCAGGACGACCCGATCGGCGCGAATCGGCTGCCCGAGACGATCGGCCAACAGGACGCGGACGTCGGCCGCGCCCCGCTCGGGTGTGGCTTCGAGCGTGATCTGCCAGCCCAGCGCTGCGATCCGACGTGCCGCGCGCACGTTCTCCGGATAGTCGCGCTTCGCGCCGCGTTCGTCTGCGACGACCAGCGGATCGGGATGGCGCAGGGCCACCCGCAGGAAGCCGACCGATCCGCCGATCATGAACAGCAGGAGAGCCGCCACGGCAATCGGCCACGGTTCTCGTCGTCGGCGTTCACCCGTCATGGCCATTCTCCTGCCCTCGGTCTCCGGAGCCTGGGTTCATGAAGGTCGACGCCCGCACGATGCGTTGCTCTGGCGCCTCGAGTTGCTCGAGCACGAAGTGAATCCCGGTGCCACCGTGTTGGGATCGGCGCGGGGAATCGGGCGACTGCGATTCCGAGCCCGACAACACGAACACACGGGCCTCGAGACTTCCGGTCGCCGGAATCACCAGCGGATTCACACCCGCCACCAACTGATACCCTTCCGGTGCCTGCAGGCGGATTCGATACACGTGCTCACGGCGGTCCCGATTCTGGATGTGCAGCGTGTAGGCGTTCGAGATCCGGCCATCGGCAGCGGTCTGGTACAACGACGAGTAGTTCCGCTCGACCTGCAGGTCCAACGGCGCCCGCTGGACCAGCGCCACGCCGAAGCCAACGCCGACGACGGCAAGCAATGCGGCGTAGACGAGCACACGCGGCCGCGCGAGTTGGGTTCGCCGACCCTCCAGCGCCGCGAGCGAGCGATAGGCGATGAGGCCGGACGGGCGGCCGGTCCGTTCCATGACGCCATCGCAGGCGTCGATGCACTGTGTACAACCGATGCACTCCATCTGCAGCCCGTGGCGGATATCGATGCCCGTGGGGCAGACCGCAACGCACAAACCGCAATCGACGCAGTCTCCGGCTAGCGGTGCACCGCGCCGGCGTTTGCCGCGGGGCTCTCCGCGCGCGGCGTCGTAGGCGACGACCAGCGAATCGCGGTCGAGCAGAACACTCTGGAAGCGAGCGTACGGACAGAGGTATTTGCAGAACGTCTGGCGAACGATCGCGAAGTCCGCGTACGCGAGCACCGTCGCCGCGGCCAGGAAGCCCATCGATGCGCCGCCGAGTCGGCCGTGCGACCACGCCGCGAGCATGTCGTAGGGAGAGCGGAAGTAGCCGACGAGATGGAAGCCGACGAAGGCCGACAGTACGATCCACAGGAGATGCGTGGCGACCCGACGCCAATGCGCGACGTGCAGCGGCGGGCCACCGCGTGTCCACCCCTGGAGCCGCCGCGCGATCGCTGCGTAGAGATCCGTGAAGACGGTCTGGGGGCACGCCCACCCGCACCACAGCCGACCGGCCAGCGCCGTGAAGAAGAACAGCGAGAGCGCGAGGCCGGCCACGATCAGCCACAGAAAGAAGAGTTCCTGGGGAAAAATCACCAGCCCGAAGACGTGGAACTTCCGATTCGGGACATCGAGCAGAATCAGCGGTTCGCCGCCGATCCGGATCCAAGGGATCGCCAGCAGGATCGCGATCAGAATCGCGTCTGCCCCCCATCGCAGCGTGCGGAAGCGTCCCTCGACGGGACGGGCCGACAGCATGGGCCCCTCCTCTCAGCCGCCCGGCGGCGCATCCGGGACCGGGCTCGATGTCGCGAGATCCGGCGCGCCCATGCCGGGCTCTTCGCTGCGCGGCAGCGATTCCATGTAGGCGAGCACCTTCCAGATCTTCTCGTTGCCGACCTGGGCTTCCCAGCCCGGCATGCCGCCCGGTCGACCCGCGGCCACGGACTCGAAGATCGCGACATCGTCACTTCCGTATTTCCAGTACGGATCCACCAGGCTCGGTCCGACCAGGCCGCTTCCGTCGGGCTTGTGACAGGCTGCACAGATCGTGTCGAAGATCTCCTTGCCCTCCGCGATCGCGGCCTCGTCGCCGCGAAACGGATTCGTGGTCGGAAGGCTCGCGCGCACGGCTTCCCTCTGCGCCTCGGCGCGCGCGACCTGCGCCGCATACATCCCTTCCTGGGACCATCCAGAAAGCGTGTAGTACGGCACGTAGAACGCAGCGAACAGAATCGTCGCGACGAAGCTCCACCACCACCAGGCGGGGATGTCGTTGTCTTCTTCTCCGATGCCGTCGCGCAGCGGCTCGTCGGGTCGAGCTCGCTCGGGGATCTCGCTGCTCATTCCTCGTCCTCCAGCATCCGGCGGGCGGGTTCCTCGAGCCGATCCCTGCGCTTGCGCGAGAACGCCCAGATGGCGACCGCCAGCAGCGCCACTGCCAGCACCCCCAGGCGCGCGAGCTTGTACAGCGCGATCCATTCCTCGGTCACGGTGTTCCCCCGTGTGCGGAGACGGAGTCGAGCGTCGCTGCGGAAGTCGATTGCGCTCTCCCCGCTGGCACAGCGGCAGCGCCTCGCCACTCGATGTCGCTGCCGAGCCGCTGCATGTACGCGATCAGCGCGATCGTCTCGCTGCGCGCCTGAACGTCGCTGAGCTCGATCCCATCCTGACGCAGCGAGACGACGACCTGCTCGGCCTGAGCCATCGCTGCGGCGGCGGCGCCGTCGACGTCCGCTTCGCTGTACGGATGCCCGAGCCCGCGGAGCACCTCGAGCTTTCGCGAACTCAGAGACAGATCGAGCGGGCGTTCGGCGAGAAACGCGTAGTCCGGCATGTGGGAACGGGGCTCGATCTCGCGCGGATTGCGGAAATGGATCCAATGCCACGAGTCCGGGTACTTGCCGCCGACCCGCGCGAGGTCGGGACCCGTGCGGCGACTGCCGTACAGGAACGGCCGGTCGTAGACCCCTTCCCCGCCCATCGAGAACGGCCCGTAGCGATCCGTCTCGGTCTTGAACGGACGAATCATCTGGCTGTGGCAGTTGATGCATCCCTCCCGCATGTAGAGATCTCGCCCCTCGAGCTCGAGTGCGCTGTACGGCCGCACTCCGTCGATCGGCTCGATGGTTCCCTGCAGGAAGTAGGGCGGGATCAGCAGGATGAGACCGCCGACCGCGACGGCGAGGAAGGTGAGAACCGAGAAGGTGATGCCCTTCGCTTCGAGTGGGCGATGCCAGTTCCACGCCATCTCTCAGTTCCCTCCCGCGACCGGGACTGCCGAGAGACGCAACGATTCCGGGGCCTCCGACGTGCCCTGCCGGATCGTGCAGATCACGTTGTAGAACATCAGCAGCGCGCCGAAGAGGAACAGCGCACCGCCGGCCGCACGGATCATGTCATAGACGCGGATCGCAGAGACGGTCTCGATGAAGGTGTAGGCGAGGCTCCCGTCCGGGTTCACCGCGCGCCACATCAGGCCCTGGGTGACGCCGGAGATCCACATCGATGTCACATAGAGCACGAGCCCCAATGTCGCGATCCAGAAATGCAGTTCGGCGAGCCGGATGCTGTAGAGCGTCGTATGCCAGAGACGCGGGATCATGTAGTAGAGCGATGCGAAGCAGGTGAGCGCCACCCAGCCGAGCGCGCCGGAGTGGACGTGGCCGATGGTCCAGTTGGTGAAGTGGGAGAGCGAATTCACCGTCTTGACGGCCATCATCGGGCCTTCGAAGGTGCTCATCCCGTAGAACGTGATGCCGACCACCATCATCTTGAGGATCGGGTCCGTGCGCAGTTTGTCCCAGGCGCCGCGCAGCGTCAGCAGACCGTTCAGCATTCCGCCCCAGGATGGCAGGATCAGCATGATCGAGAAGCTGGTCCCGAGGGTCTGTGCCCAATCCGGGAGCGGCGAGTAGATCAGGTGATGAGGCCCCGCCCACATGTAGAGGAAGATCAACGACCAGAAGTGGACGATGGACAGCCGATGGGAATAGATCGGGCGGTTCGCCTGCTTGGGCAGGAAGTAGTACATGAGGCCGAGAATCGGCGTCGTCAGCAGGAAGCCGACGGCGTTGTGCCCGTACCACCACTGGATATTGGCGTCGTGAATCCCCGCGTAGATCGAGTACGACTTCCACAGCGAGACGGGGATCGCGAGGCTGTTGAAGATGTGGAGCATCGCGATCGTGAGGATCGTCGCGATCCAGAACCAGAGCGCCACGTACATGCCCTTCTCGCGGCGCCGGGCGATCGTACCGAAGAAGTTCACGGCATAGACGACCCAGACGACGGCGATGGCGACGTCGATCGGCCACTCGAGCTCGGCGTACTCCTTGGTCGTGGACTTGCCGAGCAGCAGCGTGACGGCAGCGGCGACGATGATCGCATTCCAGCCCCAGAGATTGATCCGGGACAGCGTGTCGGAGAACATCCGAACGCGGCACAGACGCTGGACGCCGTAGTAGCTGCCCGTGAAGACCGCCCCCAGCGTGAAGCCGAAGATCACCGCGTTGGTGTGCAGCGGCCGGATCCGACCGAAGCTCAGGTATGGAGGCAGATTCAGCTCGGGCCACACCAGCTGCAGCGCGGCGAGGAGGCCGACAGTCATGCCGACGATGCCCCAGACGAGCGTCGAGAGCGCAAAGCCACGGACCACGGCCATGTCGTACGGGGCGGGTGTCTCGGTCGCGGACACGGACTCCTCCTGCTCAGCGGTGCTAACCAGAGCTGCAGGCCGCGTGCCATGTCCCGAGCCCGCCCCTGCCCGCTTCTCACAACGCGATGCGTCTCGGCGCCGATCCCGGGCGTGGCACAACGCCTCGGTCGTGGCCTCACTGTGCAGAATGACGACAGAAAGATCTGCTGTGGCGCCGGGTCTCTCGACGCGCGGCATCATGAGTCCGGCGGGCACAGGCTCGGAGTCGTCACGGGATCTGGCGTTGGCTCGCGCCCGGTACGCAGCTTGCAGCGGACACGGTTCGACACTGCACGGTTGCAGTTTCGGGAGGGTCCACACGATGTCATCTGCTTC